>JBIKWS010000076.1:0-9967 GCA_044356195.1 Cyanophyceae cyanobacterium | reverse complement strand
GGCCAATCGCCAATGAACCCGTAGGCGTTGACGAGGAGGTAATCGACGAAGTTGGTGACGTCGAGGCGGCTGGTCATGCCCTGGTACCAGGCGCTGGTGGTGGGCGTGCCCGTTTGGGCCGCGGCAAGCATCGCATCGAAGTTGGCGCGGTCGCCATCGAGCGGACCGGACTGCGAAAGGACGTCCCACGCGTCGGTGGCTCCGTGGTGGATTGAGAGGAAGTCTGATTCGATCCGTTCGACGGGGTTGTAGAACCCGGAATACCGCCCGTTCATGAACAGGGTGACGAACGTGCCGCGGCTGGAGACCTGGCCGCAGTCCGCGAACAGGCGGCGCGCGATCTCATCGCGGACGAAGGGATTCAGGTCATTGGAACCGGCGCGACAGACGATGGCGTCGAACTCCTCGACGGAAGACACCGGGACGAATGGGTGTCGGAGCCGTCCCTCGCCGTAGTCGCCGCGGAAGTAAAGCCGCCAGGAGAATTTGCTGGAGGCGGCCAGCCGGGGGCGGAACCAGTCGCTGGCGTGGAGGCGCAGGCCGGCGTTGATCTGGAACTCGCCGTTGGCGGTCGGCGAGAGGTATTCCACGGATACCGGGCGCTCCCATCCGGGGCCGCGATTGAGCGGGTTGAAGTAATCCGATGCGTTGACGCGGACCCAGGCACCGCTGCCATCGCGTGTGCCGCCCTGCATGCCGACGATTCCGGTGGGTCCTGTGAGGTTGTTGGTGGCGGTGGCGAGCGAGAGGGCGGGAAGGGCACGCTGGGCGACGGAAAGGTTGACCAGGTAAGAGTGGGTCTCGGTCTCGGAGGAAAGCAGGCCCGGCCGGGTGGCGATGGCGCGGACAACTAGGGTGCGATTGACGAGGATGGGAGCGGTGTAGACGACGCTGTTGGTGGCGTTGGGTTCGGCACCGTTCAGTGTGTACCGGATGGACGCTCCCGGCGTGGGTGTCGAAAGGATCAGCTCAAACGATCCGCTGAAGTATCCACGCGGAACGCTGAATTTCACCGGCTCGCAGGCGCTGCTGAGGGTGATGCCGGTGTTGGTGGCGGCCGGTGTGGGCGTCTGATGGTAGGCCCATCTTCCATCGGGTTGACGCGCCCAGCTGACATCGTTTCGTTGGCCCGGGTACTCGGGTGCGAGTTCGTAGATCGGGCGGCGCGGGGATTCCGCATTGAACAGCCCGAGATACTCGCCGCGACGGGCGAGTTGGAAGTTCGTGTGCAGGCGGGCGCCGGGAACGGTGGAGCGCCGATCCTTGGCGGAAGCGAATACGACGAGGAACTGGCCGGCACCGAGGGTCATGTCCGGGAACACCCATTCGCCGGGTTGATCGCGGTCGTCGCTCAGGGAGAATTGCGCGAGGCGCACGGGTTGGGTTCCGAAGTTCTGGATCTCGATCCACGGCTGGGGTTCGCCGTCCTCATCGGCAAGTCCGGTGGCATTGGCGGCAACGATTTCGTTGAGCCGAAGAGTGGGATCCGGCCGGGCCGGTTCGACCGTGACGTTCCAAGTGGCCCCGGCGAAGGCCATGGGCTGGTTTCCCACATCGCGGATGTCATGATCCGCTGCAAATCGGATCTCGGCCGGGCCCGCGGGGAAACTTGGAAAGGTGAAGACGAATGGACCGGCTCCGGTGCCTGTGACGCCCTGGGCGGGTTGTCCATTGATGAGGAGGTCGGAGGCATCAACGCCGGTGACGATCTCCGAGAACAGCACTTCGACGGAGGAGAGTTGGCGGACGCTTCCGGGTGCCGGGAGTCGGTGGATGAGGAGAGGAGCGTTGGGATCGACGAGTGTGTAATCCCACGTGGCACCCGTGGCGGTGTTCGAAAATGGGTTGGGTGTGGCGGCGGCGTCGGCGATGCCGTGGTCCGCCACCCACGTGGCGCGGACATTGCCCCTGGGAATTCCGGCGAATCGGAACGTGTAGGTGGTTGGGCTCTGGATCGTGATTCCGGATGCTGGAAACCCGTTCAGCATCAGGTCGCCCACGGTCACGCCGGTGACCGGTTCGGAGAAGCTGACCTGGACCTGGGTCAGGTTGGTGGCTTCGCCCGGAGGTGGAAAGACCGCCACGATTGTCGGCGGGTCTGATTCGTCAGCGACGGCAGTGAGTTCGGCGTCGAAGAAGATGTCGCTGCTGAAGAGGGTGGCGTTGAAGACCTGGACGCAGAGGACGTTCTCGCCGTTCCGCAGGAGGTTGGGGGTGTCGATCGGGTAGTGGTACCACAGGAGGGGTTCGGCGACGGACGTGGTGCTGTGGTCGGGGGCGTTGTGGTCGTCGAAGGGGCGTTCGCCCGCGGCCACGTTTGCGCGAACGATCTCGCGGCCGTTCAACCAGGCGATGAAGCCGTCATCGCAGGCGGCCCGCAGGAGGAGGTTCCGGAGTTGGTTGGTGTCGGCGACCTGAAAGCGGGTGCGGAGGAAGAGGGTGGAATAATTTCCCTGCATGTCGGCGAGGACGGTGCCGATCGTGACGCCGTCGCCGTAGGAGAATGGGGCCCGGGATGCGGGCCAGCCGGCATCGTTGAACGATGGTTCCCGCCAGAGCCCGGCGGTTGCGGAGGGGGCGCTTCGTCCGCGGAAGAGGTTCCATGGGGCGTTGGTTGCGACGAGCAGGGCTCCATGCGCAGTCTGGATGGCTGCCAAGAGCCAGAGGAGGGCGAGGAGTCGGAGACCGGGATTCATCCTCAACACGGCTTTGGGGTTCGCCACAGGATCGGGGTGCTTTGCCGGCGGACAGGTCAGGCAAACTTGATCCAAGCGAGGTCGCCGTTGTGACAACCGGCGACGACCCATGCGTCATTGGGCGAGGTGGCAAGGGCGGTGATGGCGGACGAGAGCCGGATCTGCCGCAGGGCGGACGACGACTTGCCGGCATTCCAGAAAAGGACGCTGGAGTCGAGGGCTCCGGAGGCGAGGGTGTGGCCCTTGTGCTGGTAGGCGAGCGCGGTGATGCGGCCGGTGTGGCCTTCGAGGATCCGTGGTGTGGATCCGGCGGGGCCGCTGCCGCCGCAATCCCAGACCATGGCTTCGGTCCCGCCGCCGGTGGCCAGGTAACGTCCGGAGAAATGCCACGCCAGCTCCCGGACTTTGGCGGCGTAGCCCGACATGGCGAGTTCCTCCCCCTCCGAGAACGGATACGGCCAGACCTGGATCGCGTTTTCCTGGGTCCCGGCGACCACCCACTTCCGGTCCGGGGACCACGCCAGCGAAACCATGGAGGTCTTCCAGGGGAGCTCCCCGGCGGTCGCGCCCGAGCTGACATCATACAGCCGGACCCCGCCGTAGCACGCGACGCCGACGATCTGGCTGTCCGCACGCCACGTGATGGCGGACAGGGTGCTGGTGTGGTTGGCGAAGCGATGGGCCCAACCGCGGGTCCGATGCCAGAGGTGCAGCACGCGTCCGGCACCGACCGCCAGCCATTCGCCGTTCGGTGACCATTCCAGCTGTTCCACCCAATCGGTTCCGGCCGCGAAAGGTTCGGGAGCCGCGCCACCGTCCGCATTCCAGAACCGCACACGCCCATCCTGTCCCACGGAGGCGATCAGGTTGCCTCCCGGCTGCCACCGTCCCTTGAACGCGCCTTCGGCGTGACCTGCGAGAGCGGCCTGGAGCCGGCCATCGACGCCGGCAATCCAAAGCAGACCTCCGGCTCCCGTGACCGCGATGCGGGTGGAATCCGGCGACCACGAAAGGTCGATGATGGCGTCGGGGACGTTCAGCAACGCCTCGGCGGAGCGAAGGGGAATCGGCATGGCGGGACCCGGTGCGGGAAGTCGGGTTCAGGCGAGGCAGCGACGGAACCCGGCGTTGAGGGCCTCGCGGTCGAGGTTGCGACCGATGAAGACCAGCTGGCTGCGGCGCTCATCGGCGGAGGTCCAGGGGCGGTCGGCCTTGCCTTCGAAGAGCATGTGGACGCCCTGGAAGACAAAGCGGCTCTGGCTGCCCTTGAGGTTCAGGATGCCCTTCATGCGGAAGATGTCCTGGCCCTTGGTCTGGAGGAGTTCGGAGAGCCAGGCGTTGAGCTTCTTCGAGTCCAGCTCACGCTTCTCCTCGATGCCCACGCTGGTGACGGTTTCGTCGTGTTCGTGGTCGTGGGCGTGTCCGCCGTGCTCGTGGGTGTGGTTGGGTTCGATGACATGGCCGGCCTTCAGCAGCTTGCCTTCGAACTCGTCGAGACCGTGCTGGGTGAAGAGCGCGTAATTGCCGTGCGCAGGAATCTGGACGCGGTACTCGGAGGTGTCGCCGCCCAGCACGAGCTTGTAGAGGGTGCGACCGGGCTTGATCTGGCCGCCGGGGCGCACGGAGAAAGGCTGCTGTTCGAAGAGGGCGGCGGCGACGTCCTCGGCGGCATGGAGGGCATCGTGGATGCCGCCATGGCAGTGTTCGCCATCGCCATGGGTGTGCTCGTGGTCGTGACCGTGGTCGTGCCCGTGGTCGTGCCCGTGGCCGTCCTTGTGGTCGTGGCCGTGCTCATGCCCATGGCCATGGTCGCAGGCGGCGTGGTCGTGGGTGTCCAGTTGGAGCAGCGCGACACCCATCACGGGGTCCGGGCCGGCTTCGAGGCGCAGCACGTGTTCGCCAGTGTCGAGGTGGTAGGCGCCGGACCATTCGAAGGGCAGGGCCTTGTCAAGGAAGCCGGGTTCGAGCGACAGCTTATGGTCGAGGTCGAACGCGTGGATGTTGATGACCTTGTCGACGCTCAGGTCGCTCTGGGTGGTGCGGTGGATCTGGGCGACACGGTTGATGGCACGGATCCGGTGCTCGAGGTGGCTGAGTTCGTCCGGGGTGACGAGGTCGATCTTGTTGAGCAGGATGCGGTCGGCGAACGCGACCTGTTCCTTGGCTTCGGCGGCGTCATCGATGTGCAGGGCGATGTGCTTGGAATCGACGACGGTAACGATGCCGTCGAGGCGGAAGCTGGCCTTGAGGTCCTCGTCGGTGAAGAAGGTCTGGGCGACGGGGCCGGGATCGGCGAGGCCGGTGGTCTCGACGAGGATGTAATCGAAGCGGTCGCGACGCTTGAGGAGTTGGCCGAGGATGCGGATGAGGTCGCCACGAACGGTGCAGCAAAGGCACCCGTTGTTCATCTCGAAGATTTCCTCGTCGGCATTGATGACCAGGGCGTTGTCGATGCCGATCTCGCCGAATTCATTTTCGATCACAGCGATGCGTTTGCCGTGGTTCGCGGTGAGGATGCGGTTGAGGAGGGTGGTCTTTCCGGCGCCGAGAAAGCCGGTGAGGACCGTGACGGGAATGCGAGTGTCTGCCGGAGTAGCCATGCGTTGTGGGGGGATGCATAGCTTCGTTGGATGAAAAAGCCAATGGCGCAGCAGGGATCTCGCCGACGTTGACACTGTCGCGGGTCGATCGGGAGAGTGAACGCGCCTGTCATGAGCAACTCTTCAAACGCATCCGGAATCGGGGGCCCGCTGGATGATCTGGCCAATCTGGCGACGCAGGTGGCGCAGGTGGGGGCGACAGCGGTGGTCCTGGGGGATGACGATGACCTGCGGGTGGAGGGGCAGAGTGGTTTGCGGGACGAGGATACGATGGTGGTGATGGGGATTGCGCGGCGGGCGTTGCGGGAGGGAGGCAGCATCGAGTTGCGGGAGGGGCCGGAGTTGGAGGGCTCGTTGTTCCGCTGGGCGCTGGCGATGCCGGTGGATCGGAACGCGGGGGAGCACGAAGGGGTGTTGGTGGTGATGGATCGGGTTCCACGTCGTCCGACCGTCCGCCAGCGGGCGGCCTTGCAGACCGTCACCCACGAGGTTGTGCTCCACCTGAAGTTCCTGCATCAGGCCAAGTCGCTGCAGGATACCAAATCCCAGCACCAGAAGGCGGAGGACGCCTTGCGCGAGAGCGAGGCGTTCTATGAGGCGCTGGTCGAGAGCCTTCCCCAGAACATCTTCCGGAAGGACCTGAACGGGCGGTTCACCTTCGTGAACGAACGCTTTTGCCGGACGGTTGGAAAAGCGCGCGGCGAGATCATGGGAATGACGGACTTTGATCTCTTTCCATGGGAATTGGCCCAGAAGTACCAAAAGGACGACCGCCGGTTGGTCGAGGTGGGTGGGGCGTTCGAAACCACGGAGGAGAACCTGACGAAGGATGGCGAGCGGCACTATGTGCACGTCATCAAGACTCCGATCCTGGACCGGAACGGGGAGCGCATCGGGATCCAGGGGATTTTCTGGGACGTGACGGTGGAGCGGCGGACGCAGGATGCGTTGGCGCATGAACGGGACCTGCTCCAGGCGCTGCTCGAGTACGCCCCGGACGTCATCTATTTCAAGGATGCGGAGAGCCGCATCCTGCGGGCGAGCCGCGCCTTCGCGGTGAAGGTCGGGCGGAATGACCCCCTGGAACTGGTCGGGAGGACGGATCACGAGTTGTTCGATCCGGAGCATGCGGACCAGGCACGGGCGGATGAGCAGGCAATCCTGGCCACGGGGGTTCCGCTCCATGGGAAGACGGAGAAGGAGGTGTGGGCGGATGGTCGGGTGAGTTGGGTGCTGACGAGCAAGCTGCCGCTGCGGGATGCCCGTGGGCAGATCGTGGGAACGTTCGGGGTTTCACGTGACATCACCGACTTGAAGCTGGCCCAGGAAAAGGTCGAGCGCGCGGAGGAGAAATACCGTTCGATCGTCGTCAATGCGCTCGATGGCATCTTCCAGACAACTCCGGACGGGCATTATCTCTCGGCCAATCCCGCGCTCGCGCGGATCTACGGATTCGACACCGTCGATGAACTGATCGAGGAACGGACGAACATTGCCAAACAGCTTTATGTCCATCCCGAGCGCCGTCTTGAGTTCCAGCGGTTGATGCAGGAGCACGACCGGATCGAGGGCTTCGAGAGCGAGGTGTACCGGCGGGATGGGAGTGTGATCTGGATCGCAGAGAACGCCCGCGCGGTGCGGGATGCCGCAGGGCGGTTGAAGTACTACGAGGGGACGGTGGAGGACATCACCGCGCGGAAACGCGCCGAGCACGAATTGCAGATGGCGCGCGATGTCGCCATCGAGAGCGCACGGGCGAAGTCGGAGTTCCTCGCAAACACGTCACACGAGATCCGGACGCCGATGAACGGGATCATCGGAATGACCCGGTTGTTGCTGGATACGCCTTTGACGCCGGACCAGCGGGATCACCTGGAGACCTTGCGATCCAGCGCGGACAGCCTGCTGACCATCCTGAACGACATCCTGGACTTCTCGAAGATCGAGAGCGGGAAGCTGGAGTTCGAGGCGCTGGCCTTTGACCTGCGGGACATGGTGGAGGACACGGCCGAGTTGCTGGCGGAACGCGCCTTCGGGAAGCACCTCGAGCTGACGGTGTGGATTGATCATCGCATTCCAGCCCAGGTGCGCGGCGATGGCGGGCGCATCCGGCAGGTGCTCACGAACCTGCTGAACAACGCGATCAAGTTCACCGCTCATGGCGAGGTGGCCGTCCGTGTGACGTTGACCAGCGAGGAGGAGGCCGGGCTGCTTGTCCGGTGTGATGTCTCGGACACCGGCGTTGGGATCTCCGCAGGGGCCTTGGGCAAGATCTTCGAGCCGTTCGTGCAGGCGGATGGTTCGACGCGGCGTCGGTTTGGCGGAACTGGCCTCGGGCTTTCGATCAGCCGCGGGCTCGTTCGGGCGATGGGCGGGGAGCTTGGGGTGGAGAGCACGTTGGGCAAAGGGGCCACGTTCTGGTTCACGATCCCGCTGGGTCGCGTTCCCCTGGTCGTTCCGGACGAGCCGTCGCTCCCGCCGTGTCGGGCTCTGGTCGTCGAGGACCACGAGTTGACCCGGCAGGTGTACCTGCATGAACTGGGCGGCACCGAGTTCCGGGTGAGTCTGGCCGCGACCGCGGCTGAAGGATTGGATGCGCTCAAGCAGGCGGCAGCGGGCGGGGAGCCGTTCGACCTGGCGATCCTCGACCTGCAATTGCCGGACATGGACGGGCTGTCGCTGGCGCATGAAATCCATCTGTCGCAGGGATTGGAGCGGGCGCGGTTGGTGCTCGCGGCACCGCTTGGGCAACGGATGGAGGTCGGGCTTTTGCGGACGGTGGGCGTCGCAGCGTACGTGGTGAAACCGGTGAAGCGGGCGCGACTGCTGGAAACCCTGAGGGCCGTCGTCCGCGGCGAGGACGCGTTTGACCGTCGGACGCTTTCCGGAGGGCGCGGAGATGCCGCAACCGGCGTCACTCTGGGGGCGCTCCGGATCCTGATTGCCGAGGACAATCTCGTGAACCAGCGGGTGGTGCTTTCGATGCTGAAGAAGCTCGACCAGACCGCGGCCATCGCCGCGGACGGCCGGCAGGTCCTGGAGATGGTCCACACCGGGGCGTACGATGTCATCCTGATGGATTGCCAGATGCCCGAACTCGACGGGTATGAGACGACCCACCAGATCCGGCTGGAAGAAGCGGATGGAAGCTACGGTCGACGCGTGCCGCATTTCATCATCGCCCTGACGGCGAATGCCATGGTTGGGGATCGCGAACGCTGCCTGGCTGCGGGCATGGATGATTTCGTGACAAAGCCTTTGGAACTGTCGGCCCTGGAAGCAGCGCTGCGGCGTGCGCTCGCATTCCGTCAGACCGCGCTGGGGCCGGTCCCGGTTCCAGCGCTGGGAGCCGCGCCCCAACCGCCAGCCGCGGTGGAGGGCGGCGCAGCAGCTCCGGCCACGGCTTCCGCGGTTGAGGCGGAAGTGGCCGATCTCGTCGTGCTCGATCCTGACACGGTCAATCTGCTCATTGTTCCCGAGGACGATTCCTCCCTGCGGGAGTTGGTGGAGCTGTTCCGTGAGGATGGTGGCATGCGGTTGGCGGCCATGCGCAAGGCGCGGACCGCGAAGGATTCCGCGGCATTGGCGGCCGCTGCGCATACGCTCAAGGGCAGCTCCGGAAACCTCGGAGGACGGCGGTTGGCGGCGTTGGTGTCCCGTCTGGAGCTTGCCGCGAAGGCGGGTGACTGGAGCCTCGCCGAAGAATTGATCCCGGCCATCGAGCGGGCCTTCGATGTATTCGTCGAGGCCCTGTCCCAGCATCGCTGAGGGGGGCACTGATCCGAGCGTTACGGCGTCAGGGCCGCGCGCAACGCGGCGAGCGCTCCGGAACGGTGGCTGATCCGGTTCTTCACCTCGCCACCCAGTTCGGCAAAGGACTGGTTGTAGCCGTTGGGAACGAAGAGGGGATCGTAGCCGAAACCCGCCGCTCCCGAGGGCGCTTCCAGGATCCGGCCCTCGCAGGTGCCCGAGTAATGGGTCACGGCAGATGGGTGCGGATGCGCCACGGCAACCCGCGCGATGACACAACGGAACCGGGCCGTGCGCCGCTCGGCGGGAACCGAGGCTAGCAGGCGCAGGAGCTTTTCGTTGTTGGCCTGGTCGGGGGAGTTTCCGGGAGTCCCGGTATCGAGGGCGGCAAATCGGGCGGAATGGATCCCCGGAGCCCCGCTCAATGCGTCGACCTCGAGGCCGGAATCATCGGCGACCACCCATTCCACGTTCATGTTGCAGGTGTCGGAATGCAAATAACGCGCCCAGGCGATGGCCTTCAGGGCGGCGTTGCCCTCGAAGGTGTCCGCGGTCTCCGGGACTTCGAACCGGGCGTTGGTGTCGCGCTGGGAGAGCACGATGACATCGGGACCCAGGATCGATTTGAACTCGTCGATCTTGTGCGCGTTGCCGGTAGCCAGGAACAGGGTGTGCATGGGGGGATTGGGACACGATGCGGGGGGTCGCTCCAAGACGAACCTGAGGCGTCCCGGAACTTCTCAGCCTTAGTGTTCGACGCGCTTGAAGGCGGCCAAGGCGGCGGCGAGTTGCGCGGTGGAGGTCTCGGAGCGGAGTCGACCCATCGCCGCGGTGGCGAGCACGTCGCAGCGCTCGTTCCATTTGTGGCCCGCATGGCCCTTGAGCCATTGCCAGTCGACCTGGTGACGGCCCGCGAGGACG
>JBIKWS010000075.1:0-9987 GCA_044356195.1 Cyanophyceae cyanobacterium | reverse complement strand
TCCCTTCACCCCCTCAACCGCCTCCAGCGCGCGTAGAACAGCACGAACACCGCCGGGCCGAAGGCCAGCAACATCACGGTGACTCCCATCGTCAGCCCGAAGAACGTGAGTAATCCGGCGCAACACTCTGCCCGGCCCCGGGCGACGATATGGGTCGGGACCGCCACCAACAGTTCCAGCACGCTGCCCCGCAACATCCACTTCTGCTGACGTTCCATGAGCGCCCGCGGATCCATCCGGCCACTCCATCGCCAGAACACCACCGCCCACACGACCCACAAGACAAGCGGCAGACCCGTCCACAGCGGCCAGAAATCGCCAGGATCCCCCTCCGCCTCCAAAGTCATGAAATACTCCAAGGCGCTCAGGATCCCCCCCATCAGCACGCACCCCATCCAGAATCCCGTCGCCAGGATGGGCAGCCACAGCCCGCTGCGGGACACAGGCCGCCCCACCTGCAACCGCACAGGCACGCGGATCAGCAGGAACTGGCTGATCAGGACCACAGCCACGAACAGCGGGAACGGCACGTTGAGAAAGAATTCCCACGGCATACGTTCGATCTGCCGAAGCTGGGGGAAGGCCGCCATCAGGAAGGGCATCGTCATCGTCAGCAAAAGGACCAGGTACAACCCGGTCATGATCGCTCCCCAATGCAGCCACGGATACCGCGGCCCTTCGTGTGTCGCCTTGTCGGACATGGCTTACAGACTGCCCATCCGCCAAAACTCTCAAACTCAAACTCCGGACTTTGAAAACCGCCGGTCCTTCCGCCAGCATCCGACGCATGTTCCACTCCCTGACTCCCTCCCGGGGCCATCGCGTCGTGCTCTGCACCCTCGCTTCGGCCGGTGCCCTCGTCAGTTCGGCCGTCTACGCCGATGTCCGGCTCCATCCCCTGTTCACCGACCACACGGTCTTCCAGCAGGGCAAGCCCGTGCCCGTCTGGGGCTGGGCGGATCCCGGCGAGAAGATCGCGGTCCAGTTCGGCGAGCAGTCCCACGCCACCGTGGCGGATGATCACGGCCGTTGGTCCGTGAACCTCAAGTCCCTCAAGGCCACCGCCGCCCCCCGGACCCTCCGCGTCACCGGAAAGAATGCCCTCCGCGTCGAGGACGTCGTCGTGGGCGAGGTCTGGATCTGCTCCGGCCAATCCAACATGGAGTGGCCCATGCGCGCGAGCGCCAACCCCGAGGCCGACATCCAGGGCAGCGCCAACCCGCTCATCCGGCTCTTCACCGTCCAGAAGAACACGTCCACCGAGCGCCTCTCCAACTTCTCCAATCCCGCCGCGCACGCCTGGACCGTCGCCTCGCCGGATTCCGTCCGCGGGTTCTCCGCCGTCGGATATTACTTCGGTCGCGACCTGCAGGCCGCCCTCGGCGTTCCCATCGGCCTCATCCACACCTCCTGGGGCGGTAGCCCGGCCGAGGCCTGGACCAGTCCGCAGACGCTTCGCGAGACCCACGTGTACGCCCGCGACATCCTGCCCAACGCGGTCAACACCCTCCGCAACCGCAAGACCGCCCGGGCCAAGTGGGAAACCGAGGCCGCCGCTGCCACCGCCGCCGGCAAGCCCGTTCCGGGCAAACCCTTCTCCGGTTGGCTCCCCAGCGATCTCTACAACGCCATGATCGAACCGCTGCTGCCCTACGCCATCGGCGGCGCGATCTGGTACCAAGGCGAGTCCAACGCCGGCCGCGCCTGGCAGTATCGCAGCCTCTTCGCCGACATGATCACCGATTGGCGGCGCGCCTTCTGCCAGGGAGACTTTCCCTTCCTCGCCGTCCAGCTCGCCCCGTGGGACAAGAACCGCAAGCGCTCGCTCGAGGACATCACCAAGGAACCCGGCGAAAGCGACTGGGCCGAACTCCGCGAGGCGCAGAACCACGCCACCAAGGTCCTTCCCAATGTCGGCGTCGCGGTCATCACCGATGTCGGCGACAAGGATGACATCCACCCCACCCAGAAGGCACCCGTCGGAGCCCGTCTCGCCCTGCTCGCGCAGAAGATCGGCTACGGCAAGCGCGTCACCGCCGAAGGCCCCGTCTACCGCTCCAAGGCCGTCGCCGACGGCAAGATCTACCTGAACTTCACCTCGCTCGCCGGTGGCATGAAGACCAGCGACGGCGGCGCCCTCAAGGGCTTCTCCATCGCCGGCAAGGACCGCAAGTGGCACTGGGCCACCGCCGAGTTCCGCGGCCCGAACCAGGTCGTCGTCTCCTGCCCCGACGTCCCCGAACCCGTCGCCGTGCGCTACGGATGGGCCGACTTCCCCGTCGTCAACCTCGCCAATGGTGCCGGCCTGCCCGCGTCGCCCTTCCGCACCGACGACTGGCCCGCGATCACCAACAAGCCCTGAACCGGGCGTCCGTCGCCCGATGCCTCAGCGACGGGGTTCCACTGCCACGGGCTCGGAACCGTGACCGAAATCCAGGCGCCGTGTCTCCATGGCGGGCTCGGTGGCCCTGGCCCAGGCAGGCGTTCCGAAAACCAGCCCGACGGCTTCGCCAAGGCACTTGCACACGGAAAGCCAAAGCATGGTGCCCAGAAGCAAGGGACGCGGGAAACGCAGGTCCGGGATTCCGATGCCGTGCGCCCGTTCACGCCAGACAATGAGGAACGGAAGCACCGGTGTGGCCAGAAAGCACAGGCAACACCGGAGCAATGGCCACCGTCGACGACGGCTGCCACCCAGCTTCAACCCCACGATGAAGCGGTAAAACGCCGCATGGAATCCACCGCCGACACTCGCGTGGTGGGCCACGGCATCCGGGGCAAACACCAAGGTCCCACCCAGACCGGCAAACAGCGGGTGCGCCTGCTCGGAAAAATAGTCGAGGCTGATCGGGAGCTGCGGCCCCAGCGCCCGCAGGTATTCGCACCGGTAGGAAGTGTTGTGTCCAAGACCCGACGGGCGTGGTCCCGAGGCGTGATGGGACCCGATCCGGGCGTAATCCAGGGCATAGCCCGCCGTGTCGAGAAGCTTGTCCGGCCGGAGGTTGTCGATGGCGCACAGCACCGCCGTGGCACCCGTCGCGTGCGCTGCGAGCAGGGCCTCGGTCCAGCCCGGGGCCGGGAAGCAATGGGTCTCACCCAGGCAGATGAATGGGCAAGTGGCCGCAGCCACACCCGCCGCGTTGGACCGGGCGAGGTGCTGCACTTCCGGCACCTCCACCCTCTGCACCCGACCAAACCGGGCGAGCAACGATCCGTCGATCCGGGAGAGCCCGCCCGGGGGAGCCACCAGGATCATCTCCAACAGGGAGGGATCCTGCTGACGGGAAAAGCTCTCCAGGACACGCCGCACGGTCTCGAAGGTGTCCGTCGCGATGACCACCGAAAGTCGAGGACCTGACGGGCAGGAGGGCATGGAGGGACTGGCTTCTACGGAACCAGCCCCGGAGGAAGGGTGAATGACTTCATGGACCATGGTGGTGTCCCGAAATCTGCGACCCGAAGCCCGGGACTGGCGAGTGTAACTTTGGCTTGCACGGCAGAAGCGGTCGCAAAGTCAGGGGCCGCAAACCCACCGACATCCTGTCGCGGCTCCAGCACCCGAAAACAGGGAGGAACAAGAATTGGGAAAGCCGCGAAGAAGGAGCGGGCTCGCCCACTGCCTTTCCCCATCAGTGCGTTGACGAATGGATCCAAGGCATCAGGATGCTCCGATGCGAACCACTTTGACGCTGGATCCGGACGTTGCCGCCAAGGCTCGCAAGGGCGCAGCCCGATTGCACAAGCCCTTCAAGGAGGTGATCAATGCCGCCTTGCGCGTCGGACTGGATGCGATCCTCAAGCCACCGGCAGCCAAACCCTACCGGACAACGCCGCGGCCGATGGGGCTGCGCTCAGGCTTCAACTACGACAACATCTCCGAGTTGATCGCCGCCGCGGAGGGGGAGGACCATTCGTGATTCTCGTGGCTATCCGCTGGCATCCCTCCGGGATAAGGAGAGAGATCCGCCTCTGACTTCTCTCCCTTTCAGAGATCAGTTACGGAGCGTCCTGCTCTTTGGATTTGGGAAGGAAGAACTGGCCACACCGACCTCAGGCCGAAACTTCCCAGCCGCGCGAGCCAGCTCGAGGAAAACCACTTGGGAAACCTCCTCCGCCAAGGCCGGGACGCGCACCTGCCGGAGCGCCGCAGAATGGACCAGCGAAAGGTATCGGTTGACGAGGGTGGCGAAGGCATCTTCGTCCCCATCCCGAGCGTAAAGTGTGAGCAGGTCCGAATCGCTGACATCCATTCCTGCCCTAAAGTCGAAGCTGGGGCCGTGAATCCGCCAAGGAATATTTCTCCATCGATCATGGGTGCTCTCACTCAGCCGTATCCATGCAGTAAAAATCTCGCGCAGAGGGGCAGAGAGCGACAGGAAATGCCGGTTTCACCTGCTCCCACGCCTCCGATGTGTGGGCATCCCGGAGGGATGGGAGCCGATAGCCCCGGGTGGTGCGAAGCACGCACCCGGGGAATGGCGTCTCGAATTGGAATCCGCACCCCAGCGGGGTGCGAAGACCCGGCATTCTTCACCCCCTCCAGGGTTGTTTCCCTTTCCCACGGTAACCCGGGGTGCGCTTCGCGACCCCGGGCTATCCGCTGGCATCCCTCCGGGATAGGAAAAGGCCAAGGGGACAGACTCCACGGATTTCAGGGACACACCCCGCATCAATTCCCAGATGAATCACGCCATGCGGCCCCCTCCCACTCTCCAGGCGCATTCCAATTGGCCAGCTGTGGCTCCAGAGAAATTTCCAGCGCCCATTCCCGCATCCAGCCTCCGCGCACCCCCGCATCCACCAGGCGCCGCGGCGACCATTCCTCCGTCGCCCTCCACCCCGACACCTCCGCCCGCGCCGATGCCACCGGCAACACCACACACAACGGTTCCCGTCCATGCGACGTCACCGGGACAACCCCGCGACCGTCAGCACAATGCCCCCGCAACTCCCGCAGGAACCCCACCTCCAACGCGGGCAGATCCACCGCGAGCACCAGCAGCCACCCGGCCGATGTCCGTTCCAGCACCTGTCGGATCCCTTCCATGGGCCCCGCTTCGGCGACCGCATCCTCCACCCAGCGGACATCCTCCCTGATCTCCGGATAGCCCCCCCGCTTCCCCGCCGCCACAGACACCCAGCATTCGTCCACCCCGGCTTCACCCAGCAGCCGGACCTGCCGCGCCACCAACAATTCGCCGTCCACGCACAGTCGCGCCTTGTCACGCCCCATCCGACGCGACCGTCCCCCCGCCAGCACCAATCCGGCGAGATTCACCGTCCCTGTCCTGCCCGCGACACCCTCCATCGCGGACAGGCTGGCAAACCGAGCCTGCGCAAGGCGAGCAGGCGAATCCCTCAAACTCCCTTTCCACGCTGCGATTCCCGGCACACCCTCCGCCCATGAGTGCTCACACCGTCGAGCCCACCCCGGAAGACAAGCTCGCGCGTCGCATGGCCGCCCTTGGGATCACCGAGGAGGACATCGAGGAGACCTTCGTCCGTTCCGGCGGCAACGGCGGCCAGAACGTCAACAAGGTCGCCACGTGCGTCGTGCTGCTGCATCGCCCCTCGGGCATCCAGGTCAAGTGCCAGACCACCCGGCACCAGGCCCAGAACCGGTTCCTCGCCCGCGTCCAGCTCATGGACCGCATCGAGGCCGAACGCCAATCCCGCATCGATGCCGAACGCGACCGCGTCGAGAAGGCCAGACGCCAGAAGCGTCCCCGATCGCGCGCCGCCAAGCAGCGCATCCTCGCCAACAAGGCCCATCAATCCGCCAAGAAATCCTCCCGCAAGGCCAGCCACGACTGACGCGATTGGGTCCACAGAGGGGAGGGAAGGGTGGTGTCCACAGATTGCACAGATTGCACAGATTCCCGGACCTTTACGAAATCGAAGGTGTCCACGGGCAAAGTACCCACGCCGTAAAACCCAACCCACTCCAACCCTCACAACGATCCGCGGAAATCATGGCGGCTGTGGACCACGACACCTCCCCCATCTGCGTAATCTGTGGACCACGACACCTGCTCTCCCCATCTGTGTAATCTGTGCAATCTGTGGACCACGACACCTGCTCTCCCCATCTGTGTAATCTGTGCAATCTGTGGATCGTTCATCGCAGTTCTCCCCACAAAATCCGTGGATACGCAGCTGCGCACGGAACCATTCCGTGCTTCCTTCGGGCATGAACTTGGAATCTGTGATCCTCCTCGCCTGAGCGCCTCTTCTCCGGATGTCTGCCTCCCCATCCACCGCATCCCGGCACTCCTGCCTCTACGAGTGCCGCGTCCTGCATCACCGGTTCTCCCCGCGCCAACACCGCTTCGAGTACGGCCTGTTCCTGATCTGCGTTGACCTCGACGAACTCGACACCCTCGATTCCAGCCTGCGCTGGTTCAGCCGGAACAGCCGGAACCTGTACGAATTCCGGGACAGCGATCACTTCACCCGACCCGACGCCACCCGCCCGCATGATCTGCAGCGTGGCCTGCGCGGAAGCGTGGTGGACTGGTTGGCCGGCCAGGGTATCTCCGTCCCTTCGGACGCGCGGATCCGACTCCTGACGCTGCCGCGCGTGCTGGGCTACGTCTTCAACCCCGTCTCGTTCTATTTCGTGACGCTCGCGGATGGATCGCCCCTGTGCGCGATCGCCGAAGTCGGCAACACCTTTGGCGAACAGAAGCCTTACCTCGTGCCGGTGGAAACGCTCCCCTCCGATCCGGCCACCGGAAGCCCCGCCCGGTTCCGGCTGATCGCCCCGAAGCACTTTTACGTGTCGCCGTTCAGCCCCCTGGACCTGCGCTTCGACTTCAAGCTGCGCGACCCGGCCGAACAGCTGGCCATCGGGGTCAACGACCTCAACGCAGCCAACGACACCGTCCTGATCAGCGCGCTCACCGGTCAACGCCGTCCGTTGACCGATGCCGGACTGCTGCGGCTGACGCTGCGGTATCCATTGGTCACCCTGCGTGTGATCACCCTCATCCATTGGCAGGCCCTGCGCCTCTGGCTGAAGAAGATTCCCTTCCTGCGCAAGGCCGAGTCCCCCGACCTCCAGCGCCACGTCCTCCACCGGTGACGAAGCTGTAGGCCGCGTGCCCTCACGTGGCTGGGTTCCCCATCATTCCGCCTCGTATCGGTTCGCGAAGCTTCGGATGGGGGCCTGTTCGGTATCGGGATCGCCATCGGGATCGGGATCGAACCCATTCCTTCCCCCTGAATTCTCGATACCGATACCGACGCCGATACCGATCCCGACGCGTGCGGCGAGGACTGGCCGGCCGGAACGTTCTGGGAACTGGTTTCTGGCCTCTGGAAACTCCCCCTGGCCCCGCTTGAATCTTGGATCCTCAAACCTGAAACTCTGTGCCACTCTCACCGCGATGATTCCTCCCGTGCATGCGCGCCGGCTGGCCTCCCTGATCCTTGGACTGGGCCTCTCCCTGCATGCCGCCGAACCGCCACCCGTCCTTCCCAACGACGCCGCCCACCAGAATCCCAAACGTCCCGGCCGACCCGACCGCAGTCAGGTCACCTCCACCGACCGCCAATGGTGGGCCTTCCAACCGCTGCAACCTTCCGCGCCTCCGGCCACCGCAGACGCGACCGTCAGCCATCCCGTCGACGCCTTCCTCCGCGCCCGCCTTTCCGCCGCCGGCCTCCGGCCCAATCCCCCCGCCGATCGCCGACGCCAACTCCGTCGCGCCGCCTTTGATCTCCTCGGGATGCCGCCGTCGCCGGAGGCCATGGACGCCTTCCTCCAGGACACCTCCCCCGATGCCTGGCCGCGGGCCGTCGCCCGGCTCCTCGCCGATCCGCGCCACGGCGAACGCTGGGCGCGCCACTGGCTTGATGTCGCGCGCTTCGCCGAAAGCTCCGGATTCGAACACGACTACGACCGCCCCTCCGCCTTCCATTACCGCGACTTCGTCATCAAGGCCCTGAACGCGGACATGCCCTACGACCAGTTCGTCCGCTGGCAGGTCGCCGGCGATGAATTCGAGCCCGGCAATCCCCTCGCCATGATGGCCACCGGATTCCTCGGAGCCGGGGTCTTCCCCACGCAGATCACGGCCAACGAAGTCGAGCGCACCCGCTACGACGCCATGGACGACATGCTGTCGACCACCGCCTCGGCCGTGCTCGGCCTGACCGTCGGATGCGCCCGTTGCCACGATCACAAGTTCGATCCCATCCCCACGCAGGACTACTACCGGTTGCTGTCCACGTTCACCACGACGGTGCGCAGCGACATCGAACTCGACCTCGATCCCGACGCCTACGCGCAGGCAAAGCAACGCTTCGAACGCGAACACGCCCCACTCGTCGCCGCCCGGAACACCTACGAAGCGCAGGAACTCCCGAAGGGCTTCGCCCAATGGCTCGCCGCCGGCGCTCCCGCCGCCACCGCCACCGCCTGGGAAGCCCCCACCTTCGACGTCGTCACCTCCGAGGCCGGAGCCACCCTTCGCCCCCTCGGAGACGGCTCCTTCCTCGCCGAAGGCACCAATGCCGACAGCGACCGCTACACCTTCGCCACGACCGTCCAGACCGCTGCCCTCCGTGCCATCCGCGTCGAAGCCCTCGCGCATCCCTCGATGACCCACGGCGGACCCGGCCGTGCCGGCAACGGCAACATCGGTCTCAGCCGCATCCGCGTCTTCGCTTCCGCCGCAGCGGGCGGCCCCACGAACGAGGTCAAACTCACCCGCGCACGCGCCACCTTCGAGCAGAACAATTCCAACCTCGCCGTCGCTTCCGCCCTCGACGACAACCCGCAGACCGGATGGGCCGTCGATCCACAGTTCGGCAAGGACCACGCCGCCGTGTTCGAGTTCGAGCGTCCGCTCGACCTGCCCGTCCCCACACGCCTCAGCGTCGTCCTCGAATTCCAGCTCAACACCCGACACAACATCGGACGCCCGCGTCTCACCCTTTCCGCGGCCACCAGTCCCGGCCTCACGAACGCCGCCATACCTGCGCTGGTCGCGTCCACCCTCGACGCCCTCCGCTCCGGCCGCACCACCGCCGCAACCCTGACCGCCGCCCAGCGCACCGCCCTCCTCGATTTCTGGAAACCCTCCGATCCCGGCTGGCGCGAACTCCAGGCGCGCATCGACGACCACGCCGCCCGCGCGCCCAAGCCCGCGTTGACCCGCGTCCTGATCTGCGGCGAAGGCTATCCCGCCGTGCGCATGCACAGCCAGGGTGCCGACTTCTTCCCCGAGACGCACCAACTCGCCCGCGGCTCCACCGACCAGAAACGCGGCGTGGCCACCCCGGGTTTCCTGCAGGTCCTGGGCACCACCGCCGAACCCGACCGCTGGCGCACCGCGCCCCCCAAGGACGCCCGCTTCTCCGGACGTCGCGCCGCCCTCGCCCGCTGGCTCACCGATGTCGACCACGGTGCCGGCCAGCTGGTCGCCCGCGTGATCGTCAACCGGCTCTGGCAATACCATTTCGGCCAAGGCCTCGTCGCCACGCCGAACGACTTCGGCGCGCAAGGCACCAAGCCCTCCCATCCGGAACTCCTCGACTGGCTCGCCGCAGAACTCATCCGCTCAGGATGGCGTCTGAAACCCATCCACCAACTCCTCCTCACCAGCGACGCCTACCGTCAGGCCAGCACCGCCGACCCCGACCGCATCGCCGCGGATCCGTCCAATGCCCTGCTCTCCCGCTGGACCCCGCGCCGCCTCGAAGCCGAGGCCATCCGCGATTCCCTCCTGCACGTCTCCGGAGTCCTCGACACCACCCCGTTCGGCCCCGGCACGCTCGATCCGGGCAGCCGCCGACGCAGCATCTACTTCACCGTGAAACGGAGCCAGATGATCGGCGCGATGCAGGCCTTCGACGCCCCCGAACCGCTCGTCAGCCAGGGTTTCCGTCCCACCACGACCGTCGCGCCCCAGGCCCTCTGGCTCATGAACAACCCCCATGTCCGCACGTGGGCCGCCCGCTTCGCCCGCCGCATCGATGCCG
>JBIKWS010000726.1:0-2803 GCA_044356195.1 Cyanophyceae cyanobacterium | reverse complement strand
GATCCAGTCCCGCGTGTCTGCCAACGCCGAGGAAAAGCGGAAGGACCCGGAATGAGTTCTCCATTGCCACACTACTACCACAGTAGTATTACCGCGGTCGTCATGAACGCGCCAAACCTCCGGCTGGGCGATCTGCAGCTGCGCATCCTCGAAATCCTCTGGGATCGCACCGAAGCCTCCGTCGCCGACGTCCACGCCGTCCTCAAACCCGAGCGCGAGCTCGCCTACACCACCGTCGCCACCATGCTCCGCAAGATGGAGGCCCGCGAACTCGTCGGCCATCGCGAGGAAGGCCGCACCTTCCTCTACCGCGCCCTGGTCCAGGCCGAGGCCGTCACCCGCAGCGCCGGAGAGCACTTCGTGGGACGCCTCTTCGAGGGAAGCCTGGCCGACGCCGTCAGCCACCTCCTCACGACCCGCGAGGTCAGTCGGACCGAACTCGACCAGATCGAGAAGATGATCCGCGAAGCCAAGAGGAGGGCCAAGTGAACGATCTCCAGAACGCTTGGGTGGCCGCCACGCTGCTCGCCGCGCTCGAGGTCACCGGCATCGTCCTCCTGGCGGCGGTGGCCTGTCGATGGATCCGCACCGCCGGCGCCCGACGCGCCCTCTGGCAGGCGGCCTTTGTCGCCGTGGGATGCGTTCTCATCGTGGAAGCGGTGGGGTGGCGTCGGGCGGCACCGGTGCTCGCGGAGAATCCAAGCCGCGTGTTGACGGTCACGCTGCGCGACCCTGCGGGGGGTCCTGCTCCGGAAGAATCGAAGCCGGACGCACCGAGGCGCGCTTCCGGCACTGCGGCTACCGAATGGAAAGAGCCGACTTCTCCGGCAACGCTGCTCTCGTGGCTGGCATTGGTGTGGGGTGTCGGTGCGACGATCCTCGGGGCACGATTCCTGGGTGGCCGCCTGTGGTTGCTCGCCACGACCCGCAAACTGCCGCGGTTGCAGGCGGACGCGGTGGAGAATCTTGTTGGGTTGCCCGTGGCGTCTCCCGGCATGGCCCCCACAGGGAACGGGGTGGCGACGTCCACGTCGCCTTTCGAAAGCCTTTCCCAGGGCGATGAGGACATCGCCGCCCCGAAGCCCTTCCCAATGGAGGCCAACTCACGAGGCACCGGATTGCCCGACGCACTCCAACTCGAGCGGGTCCGGTGGGTCTCCTGGCGTGGGCTGCGAGGTCCGGTGGCATTCGGCATGTTTCGTCCGACCGTGGCGATTCCGGCCGATTTCGAGGAGCGGTTCGCGCCGGAGCAGCGCCGTTCCATGCTGGCGCATGAGCTGGGACATCTCGCGGGGCGCGACCCGCTTTGGTTTGCCGTGGTCGACCTGATCTGTGCCGTGGGCTGGTGGCATCCGGCGCTCTGGTGGGCACGACGCCGGTTGAAGGTGGAGAGCGAATGGGTGGCCGACGAAGCGGCGGCGGCGGTTCCGGGAGGACGGTTGGCGCTGGCGGAGTCGCTGGCCGTGTTGGGACGGGAACTGGTGGTTTCCGGAGGCCTGGGCGTGGGCGGCAGCGGATTGAAGTCGGATCTCGCCGCCCGGGTGCAACGGCTCCTGGCGAACGAAGGACCGGTGCGCGTGCGGAGATCCGGGTGGATCCCTGCGCTCGGGATGATCGCCGTGGCCGTATTGGCATGGCTTCCCTTGGGAATGCCGCGCGGGAATGCAGGACCGACGACCGTGCCGGCGACCGCAGGAGCCGATCGGGCGGCGGCGCTGGCTCCCGCATCGCCATCGCCATCGACGGGACCGCTTCCCCAGGCGGGTACTCCGGCATTGGTGCCGATCGTTTCCTCTTCTCCGACGCCGGGTGCGGCAACGTCGGCACCCGCAATCACACCGACCCTGTTTCCCGACGGACACCCCTCGTTGGGTTATGTGCGGGATCGATGGCCGGGCACCATCAGGGCGAGCTACGCCTATGTGTCCCTCGTTACCAATGCCAGCCGGACCGGGACCGTTGTCGCTGCAGCCGCGCCAAAACCCTCTTCGTCGGCTCCGTCCTCCCCTTCCACGAACGCCTCCGTTCCGGTCATCGAGCTCCAGGTGAAATGGGTTGAGTTCACGGAGGCCGTTGGTGGCACGGGTTGGTTGGACTGGATCTTCGGTGACAAGGCCGAGGCTGCCGAGGAGTCGGTTCGCGTGGAAGACGGCGGGATCCGGACGGACCGGGTCCAGACCACGAACCAATGGCGGGCCCTCGACCAAGGTCAGTACAAGGCGTTGCTGAAGCGGTTCGAGGAAACCGCTGGCGTCGACCTGTTGTCGGCTCCGGGGATCACCACGATGGCAGGCCGCCAGGCGCAGGTGTCCGTGGTCGATGTCCGGACGCTGGCCGTGGGACCGAGGAATGTGCCGGCCACGAACGGGGAACCGGCAACGGTCGTTTACGATACGGTCGAGGTTCCCGTGGGGACGATGGTCGACCTCATTCCGCGGCTTGAATCGGGGCGTCACCACATCACGGTGCGCGGTCAGTACACCGAGTTCATGGGATACGATGCCCCGCCGAAGACGAAGGGTGCGGCGAAGTCGGTGCCCGCCCTGCCTCGGTTGCGGGTCCGCAACGCGCTGGCGGAGGCCCAGTGCGCGCCTGGAGAAACGATTGTGTTGCGGGGTCCGGTGGGGACGCAGGTCGTGCGCTGGAAGGACCGGGTCCCGGTGCTGGGATCCATTCCCGTGGCCGGACGCCTGTTCCGCAAGGAAGGCGTCCAGACGAACCTCACTCGCGTGTATCTCTTCATCACCCCGCGGGTGGGGCAATGAGTTGCCAGTTCCCAGTCGCCAGATTCCAGGACTGGTGA
>JBIKWS010000074.1:0-9991 GCA_044356195.1 Cyanophyceae cyanobacterium | reverse complement strand
CCATCTGCATGCCGAACGCGGTCTCGAACGAGCGCATCCGGGCGGCGAGCAAGGGGTCCGCGGCGCGCGGAGCCAGGTGTTGACGATTGAGCCGGGCGAGCGCTTCGAGTTCGAGTTCCTGCAGGCGTCGGGTGGCCACGCGGCGTCGCAGGTTGGCCACTGGCTCTGCACCGGGGACCACCAATGTTCCCTGATGTGCTCCCGGGAGGAAGTCGCTGTCCCACACCTGGCCGCCGGCATACGGCGTTTTCGGTGCGATGACGACAAACGAAGGCAGGTTGCGGTTCTCCGTGCCCAGGCCGTAGCTCACCCATGATCCAATCGAGGGCCGGGCGAAGGTGAACGATCCCGTGTGGATGCCGAGGGTGGCCTCATAATGGTTGGTATGGTCCGAAGTCATCGAGCGGATGACGCAGAGGTCATCGACGCACCCCGCCATATGGGGGAACAGCGACGACACCTCCGTCCCGCAGCTACCATGGCGTGAGAACTCCCACTGCGGGCGCTTGGCGAACATCTTGAAGTCGCCCTTCCGGCCCTGGAACTCGTCCACCGAAACGGTCTTGCCCGCGTCGGCAAACAGCCGCGGCTTGGGATCCCACGAATCGACGTGGGACACCCCTCCGCTCATGTACAGGAAGATCACCCGCTTGGCTTTGCCCGCGAAGTGGGGGGCGCGGGGCGCCAGCGGGTCCTCGGCCCCAGATCGGGACGCTTCCTCCGCCATGAGTTGCGATACCATCGCCGGGTACAGCAGCGAACCTCCGACCAGGGAGCGGAGGAAGCCGCGTCGGGTGGAATCAAACGAGGGACGCATCGGCGTGGATTCTGCGCGTCGCGCAGGGGGATTTGAAAGCCCAACGTTGGTGACGCGGTGGGAGCACGTCCGGCTTTGATGGATCAGCCCGCGATGCGGATCCGGCGGGGCCACTGCTGGTTGGCTTCCCAGTACGTCTTCTTGTTCTTGATGAGCGGGGAATCGGCCGGGGGTTGTTCGCGACCGTCGGCATCCACGGCTCGTGAAACCACGGTGTGCTCGCCCGGCGTCGGGTTCGCCCAGTCGAACTGCCACAGCGTCCACGTGTACTTCGCGGCGGAGGGCTTGCGGACGAGGCGGACCGGTTGCCACGGACCGTCATCGATGCGGACCTCGACCGACTTGAGCGGGGTGCCATCCGACCATGCCGCGCCGGTGATGCGCACGGACTGGTTGGGAAGCCGCACTGCGCGGGCGGCGATGGACTTGACGTTGATGTTGCAGACCGAGGTCTCGCGCCAGTTGGTGGAACCGTCGGGACGTTCCTCGCCGCGGAGCGTGACGTATTCACGGGCCATCCATTTGCCCATGAAACGGCGGTCAATGAGATCGATGCGGGTCAGCCATTTCACCCATGCGATCCCGAACCATCCGGGGACAATGAGGCGCACCGGCGCGCCGTGGACATCATTCAGGGGTTGGTCGTTCATCGCCCACGCAAGCATCACCTCGGATTGCTGGGCGTGTTCCACCGTCAATGAGCGGGCAAACCGCTGGAGGACTTCCTGGTCGCGGATCTTCTCGGTCTTTTCGTCGGCGCCGTAGAACACGACTTCGCGGGCGCGCTTGAGGAGACCGGCCTCGCGAAGGATCGGGGCGAGGGGTGTGCCGGTCCATTTGACGTTCCCGATGGCCCCCATGAATCCGATCCCGGCGCCGTTGCCGCCGCATTCGAGGGTGGCGTGGATGTCGCGGCGCGGGAGCTTCTGGAGATCGGCGAGGGTATAGGAGCGGGGCTTTCGGACGAAGCCGGTGAGATCGAGGTGCCACTGGGCGAGGTCGACCTTGGGCTTGCCGTAATGCGACACTTCATAGATCGATTCGTTGGGCGTGACCCAGGAGGTGAGGTCCTGCCAGTACAGCATGGCGCGGCCCTTGGGCTGGACGTCCAGCCACGGGATCAGCACTTCACCCGCGGCGGGCTCCAGACCGAATGCGGTCAGGGGTCGGCTGGCGAGACCGTAGGCCGCGAGGGCTACGGAACCGCGGAGCAGGTCACGACGGGAAAGCGCGCGGGAAGTCATGGGGAGGAATCATCCGGCGTTGTCTTCCGGCAGGGCAGAAATTTCGAGCATCCGTTCGATGGGCGCTCGGGCGCGGTCCAGAATGTGTTGGGGAAGTTCCAGCCGCGGCGAGAGGTTCTGCATGCACGCGAGGAGCTTCTCGAGGGTGTTCATCTTCATGAACCGGCATTCGTTGCACCGGCAGTTCTCGGTGGGGGCGGGGATGAATGTCTTGCCCGGGCACTCCTTCTGGAGGCGGTGCAGCATCCCAGCTTCGGTGGCGACGATGATCGCCGGGGAGGGATGGCTTCGGCACCACGTGACCATCTTCTCCGTTGAGCAGACCTCATCGGCCAGCATGCGGACTGCTTTCGTGCACTCCGGGTGCGCGATGAGCGGCGCATCCGGATGCTCGCGTCGGATGCGCGTGATGGCGTTGTGCGTCCACTCGACGTGCACGTAGCAGTTGCCCTTCCAGAGGGTCATCGGACGTCCGGTCTGTTCGGTGACCCACGCTCCGAGGTTCTCGTCAGGAACGAACAGGATGTCGCGATCCTTGGGGGCGTGTCGGACAATCTTTGCGGCGTTTCCCGAGGTGCAGATCACGTCGCACAATGCCTTCACCTCCGCGGAGCAATTGATGTAGGCGATGGTGTAGAAGTTGGGGTTGGTGTCCTGCAGGGCCTTGAGTTTCGGGGCGGGGCAGCTTTCCTCCAGCGAGCAGCCCGCATCGAGGTCGGGCAGGAGCACGACCTTGGACGGGTTCAGGATCTTGGCCGTCTCGGCCATGAAATGGACGCCGCAGAAGACGATGACATCGGCGTCCGTCCGCGCGGCCTGCTGGGAAAGTCCGAGGGAATCGCCGACGAAATCGGCGACGTCCTGGATTTCCGGGATCTGGTAATTGTGGGCCAGGATCACGGCGTTGAGGCGCTTCTTGAGGTCGAGGATCTCGCGGCTCAGTGAATCAACGGGCATTCCCGTTTCCAGCATGGCGGTCATGTGCCCCGGAGACTACCAGCCCGGGAGCAAAGGGCAAAGCCGGAGGATCCCGACTCAGGTGGGAAGTGGAACCGGGTCCGTGCCCCGGTGGACCAGTCGTTGCCACGCGAGAATCCCGGTCAGGACGGCGAGGGCCCCGCAGAGCAGATAGGGCCAGGACGGGTGCCGGTCGAAGAGGAGTCCCGCAAAAGGCGGGCCGAACACACGCGCCAGCGCGCCCGCGCTCTGGGCGACACCCAGCGTGGCTCCCTGTTCGTCGGCTGGCGTCAGTCGCGAAAGCATGCCGAACAGCGGCGGACGCGTGAGGCCCGACCCGATCGCGAGTCCTGCCACGGTGAGCAGGAGGAGGAGCCAACGGGTGCCGTCGGGTTTCAGGAAGACCCCCCAGTCGAGCGGGTGTGAACCGTGGATGAACGGCAGCGGAAACATGGCGACCCCGAACACCAGAAGGCTTCCCGCGATGAGCCGGGATTCACCCAGTTTCTTCACGAGCCGTCCCACCGGACCGGCCTGGACGATCGCGCCGATCAGGCCCGCATAGCAGAAAAGCACCGCGTTCGTCCGGGCGGCGTCCTCGTTCGTCAGGCCGAAGTTCTGCTGGATCATCAGGCCCAGCGTGCTTTCGAAGCAGGTGAATCCGAATGTCGCCAGGAAGAAGGTCAGGATCAGGAACCCGACCGACGGTCGGCGGATGGTGGATTGGAACTGGATCCACCGTGTGCGCCGGACCGAGGGGGTTGTTCCGGGCTTCCAGCTTTCGGGCAGGCGGATGAAGGCGGAGAGGAAGTTGACTAGGCAAAGGCAGGCGGCCAGCACCCCGGGTGCCGCGGCAATGGTCGCTGCGGAGCTTCCGAGGCGACGCGCGAGCCACTGGGACCCCACCGCCAGCGCAGGCCCCACGATGAATCCCATCCCAAACGCCATCCCGATGAGCCCCATGCGCCGGCTGCGATCTTCCGGCGGGGTGATGTCCGCGATGTAGGCCTGCGCCACGGTGATGTTCGCGCCGCAGATCCCGGCGACAATCCGGGATCCAAGGATGACCAGCAGCGCCGGCGTGCCCGCCAGTGTGGATCCAAACGCGAACGTGCCGTAGGAAAGCGTTGCCACCAACGTGCTGGCGAGAAGCACGGGCCGACGGCCGATGCGGTCGGACAGCGCCCCCCACGCCGGCGCGAAGAGGAATTGCATCAGCGAATACGAGGCCATGATGCAACCGACCTGGAACGCCGTGGCGCCAAAGGAACGCGAGTAATTCGGCAGCAACGGCAGGACCAGACCGAACCCGATCAGGTCGACAAAGACGGTCAGGAAGATGATGGCAAGCGACGGTTTCCGCACCTGCCGGCAAGGGTGGGGTGGAGGAGGACCGGCGGGGAAGTGCGAACTTTGGTGCAAGATTTGGGTTGGGGCGGGCGCATCCCGACACCGCCCCCATCGCGAATGGGGCGTCGACGTCCCCGGGATCGGGAAGGGTCCGAGGCTCGCCTTGTCAGGGGCTCACGTGGCAGTATGGGCCCATGCCGAGTTTTGACATTGTATCGAAGGTGAATTCGATGGAGGTCGAGAACGCCGTGAATCAGGCGCAGAAGGAGTTGCTGACCCGGTTCGATTTCAAGGGAAGCAACGCCGAGATCGTGCTCGAGAAGTTCGAGATCAAGTTGCGGGCCCCGGACGCCTTCAAGATGAAAGCCCTCGTGGAAATGGTGGTTTCCAAGCTGGCGAAGCGCGGGATCAGCATGAAGAGCGTGGATCAGGGCGACGCCGAGATGTCGCCGCTCGGTCACGCCCGGCAGGTCATCAAGATCAAGCAGGGCATCGAAGGCGCGCAGGCGAAGGAAATCGCCACGTTCGTGCGCGGCTTGGACCTCAAGGTCACCGCAGCCATCCAGGGGGACGAGTTGCGTTGCACGGGAAAGAATCGCGACGACTTGCAGGCGGTGATCGCGGCATTGCGCGGGCATGAGTTCCCGGTGGCGCTGGCCTTTGTGAACTTCCGGGATTGAGTTGGCACGGGTGCCGGAAGGATCGCTCTGGAGTTGGGGCGGGAGACACTGGTACTTCCCGGGCATGACGTTCATCGGAATCGAGATTGGCGGGACCAAACTGCAGTTGGTGGCGGGCGATGGCACCGGCCGGATCATCGATCGTCGTCGCTTGGCCGTGGTCTCCGCCGAGGGCGGGGAGGGGATCCGCCGTCAGATTGCCACCGCCCTTCCGGAACTGATGGAAGCTCACGGACCGGCGGCGATCGGCGTGGGGTTTGGCGGACCGGTGGATTGGCGGACAGGAAAGATCTGCTGCTCGCACCAGGTGGCGGGCTGGCACGACTTCGGCCTGGGGGAGTGGCTGGCGCAGCTTTCGCGTTTGCCGGTGTTCGTCGATAACGACGCGAACGTGGCGGCCTTCGGGGAAGCGTTGCACGGGGCGGGCAAGGGATTGGATCCGGTGTTCTGGATCAACATGGGCAGCGGTGTCGGCGGTGGATTGGTGGTCGGGGGCAGGATCTATCACGGTGCGGTGCCGGGTGAGTGCGAGGTGGGACATCTCCGGCTCGACAAGTCCGGAGTGACGGTGGAGGAGCGCTGCTCGGGATGGGCGGTCGATCGCCGGATCCGGGAGATGGCGGCGCACCATCCGGAAGGTCCGCTGGGTCGACGTGTCGCCGGAATGAATGGCGGGGAGGCACGGCATCTGGGGGCGGCGTTGGCAGAGGGCGATCCGGGGGCGCAGGCGATCCTGAGTGAGTTGGCGGACAACCTGGGCTTCGCGCTTTCGCATGTCGTGCAGTTGCTTCATCCGCAGATGGTGGTGGTGGGCGGTGGACTTTCGTTGGTGGGAGAACCCCTTCGCGCGGCCATTGCGGAAGCCCTGCCCAGGTATGTGATGGATTCCTTCCAGCCGGGACCGCAGGTGCGGCTGGCGGGGTTGGGGGAAGATTCCGTGCCCGTAGGGGCGCTGGCGTTGGCGGCGCAGCGGTTGGATTCAGGCGGTGAGCTGGTGCTGGGTTGTTCGCCGCTTTGAATGCCAGGCCACTGAATTTCGAAGAACGGCTTCGCGCAGTCGGGAAAGTTGGAGTCGAAGCAGACTGCGGCTTGCGCAGACGCTCGATTCCGGCTTTGAGTCTGGCATGACACGCCGTGGATTCCTTTCTGCTTCTGCCGCCGCACTGCCCTGTCTGGCGGCCCCGGGACTGTTCGCTGCCGATGGCCCCGAAACCGCCCCTTCACCCGTTCCCATGCCCAAGACGAATCGACCGGTCTTGTTGTCGTGCAAGATGGGGATGATCGCGCGCGAGGTGGACGGCAAGAAGCTCGGGATCGTCGAGCGTTTGCGCATGGCGGCGGACGCCGGGTTTGATGGCGTCGATTTTGATGAGGCGGGCAGCTTCACGGCCGCGCAGGTCCGTGATGCGGTGAAGGAGTCCGGGGTGTTCGTCCACAACGCCATCAACCACACCCATTGGGGCGTGCGGCTGACGGATCCGAAGGATGAGGTCCGGGCAAAGGCACGATCCAACATGGATCATTGCATCCGGGTTTCGCACGCCGCGGGCGGCAGTGGGATCCTGATCGTGGTGGGGCAGGGTGGGGACGGAGCCACCGAAGTCATCGAGGAGCGCTGCCGTCAGGAGATCCTGAAATCCATTCCCCTCGCGGCATCGCTCGGCCAGCGGATCCTGTTCGAGAACGTCTGGAACCGCATGATGTACGATCACGACAAGCCGCCCGAGCAGAGCGCGGAGCGTTTCGTGAAGTTCGTCGACAGCTTCCAGAGTCCGTGGGTAGGCATGTATTACGACGTCGGGAACCACTGGAAGTACGGTCAGCCCGGGGAGTGGTTCCGGGCGTTCGCGCATCGGGCGGTGAAGCTCGACGTGAAGGGATTCAACCGGCCGAAGAGCCAGTTCGTGGAGATCGGCGGGGCGGACGACGACGTGCCCTGGGGTGATGTCCGGAAGGCGATTGCCGACCTGAAGTGGACGGGATGGACGACGGCCGAAGTCGGTGGCGGCGACGTCAAGCGCCTCAGCACCGTCCGTCAGCAGATGGAGAAGGTGTTCGGGCTCTGAACGGGCAAAGCTTCCGCGGGCGAAGTTTCAGCCTCGGGTTGGCGAAGCCAGCCCCAGCGCGCCGAGGATGTCCAGCAGATCCGAGTAGTCCGGGATGATGATGTCTGCACCGACCCCGCCGAGCCGTGCCCGTTTGGCGGGGTCGGTGCGTCCCGACCCGAAATGTTCCTCATCGGTGGCCACGGCCACTGCGGTTCCTCCGAGGGCCTTGGCTTGCTCGATTTCAACGTGGCCGTCCCCGAGGGCCACGAGGGCCGAGCCGGGTAGGTTATCGGCGGCCAGGATCCGTTCCATCACACTGCGTTTCGTGTACGCGCGATCTCCGGGGCCGGAAGGGCCGTGGACGCGATCGTCGAAGAGTTCGGAAAGACCCAGTGCTTCGACCTCGCGGCGGACGTAACGGACCTCCGTGCCGCTGACGACGTGGAGCATCAACCCGCGATCACGGAAGGCATGGAGGCAGGCAAGTGCTCCGGGCGGTTGCATGGAGGCAGCCGGGGCGCGGCCGGAGGTGACCGATTCAATGCGTTGCTGGACGACGTGTCCCAGGCGTGAGGCGTACTCCGCCTGATATTCGGACGCCGTCAGCGACTGCCCGCCACGTTCGGTGACGCGGTCCGCCAGGCATTGCATCTGGTGGATGGTCGGTTTGCCGTTGAGCCGCCAGATGTCGTCGTGGGCGAGGGCGCGCCGCGTTGCGACTTCTTCTCCGGGGAGCGGGGGAAGATGGTCCAGAAAGACGTCGAGCATCACCTCGCCCCAGCCGGCACGGATGAAGGACAACGTGCCGTCCCAGTCAAAAACCGCATGTCGCAGTCCAGCGGGTGCGACGAATCCCGGCCGTACCTCGATGGGATCGCTCATGACAGCGATACGGTCTGGCCGGTGAGCACGGACTTTTCCTCGGCTTCGCAGACTTCGATGGAAAGGGCCGCGTCGGCCGCGGTCACCAGAGTGGGCGCGCGTCCGGCGTGGATGGACTCGATGAAATGGCGGATCTCACCGATGTACCCGTCGCCGCCATCCGGCTTGAGGGTGGCCGGGGATTGGCCGGCGGCGTAGAGGCGCAAGGCTTCGGGGCCGCGGGCGATGTCGAAGTCGACGGTTGCCCGTTCGAAGTTGACGGTGAAGGCCATGTTGAAGCCAAAGCCTTCGGTCATCGCCCAACTGCCTTCCGCGGTGACGACGGGGCCGTTGGGATACCGGAAAAGCGTGGTCACGTGATCAACCGCACCCGACACCTTCGAATATCCGCCCGAGGTGACGGCGGCCGGACGGCCGAAGCAATGGACAACGAAATCGGTGTCGTGGACGTGAAGGTCGAACAGGGCTCCGCCGGAGTCGGAGCCCTTGAGGAAGTGCTGGTGGCCCCATGCCGGGGCCTGTGCGACGCGACGGAACCGCGCGTCGAGGACGCGGCCGTAGGTGCCGGCGATGATGGCCTGTCGGACCCACGCGTATTCGGGCCAGAACCGGATGCACAGGGCGGGCATCAGGTAGACGCCGCGCAGGGCAGCTTCGGCGGCGGCGTTGGCAATGCGGCGGGCTTCAACGGAGGTCCGTGCGAGGGGTTTCTCGACCAGCACATGCTTTCCGGCGGCGAGGGCAGCGATGCAGAGGTCGACATGGGTGTGGGTCGGAGTGCAGATGTCGACGGCCTGGATGCTGGGATCCGCGAGCAGATCCTCGATGCGGCGGTAGGGTTTGACCTGGGTCATGTCGAGGCGGACGGGGTTCTGGTCGCCCACGTTGCCGGCGACCTTGGAGAAGTCGCCGTCGAGGTTCCGGCCACTGGGATTGGCGAGGGCCGCGATGCGTGCGAGTGGAACCTTCTGGTAGGCCTTGAGGTGGGCCACCGTCATGAACCCGGTGCCGATGATGCCGACGTTGATCATGGGGGGAGTATTTTGGGAACGGGGTGGCGGGTGCCACGACGAAGTTGGGGGAAATGCAGGGTCCCGCCGGTTGACTCCGCCGTGCGAGTTCCGCAGGGTTTGCGGGTCACACCGAGATCATGAGCAAGAAGTCATCGGCCGCAGGGGCCAACATTTCGTCACTGCTACAGGAAAAACGCGTCTTCAAACCGTCGAAGGAGTTCTCCGCTGCCGCGCGGGTGCCGTCGATGGCCGCATACAAGAAGCTCTGGACGGAGTCCGTGCGGCAGCCGGACAAGTTCTGGGGGCGCTACGGCAAGTCCGAGTTGGTGTGGATGAAGCCGTTCAAGAAGGTCCTTCAGTGGAAGGAGCCTGTCGCGAAGTGGTTCGTTGGAGGTCAACTGAACGTCTCGGCCAACTGTCTCGACAAGTGGCTCGGGACGCACACCGCCAACAAGGCCGCGCTGATCTGGGAAGGCGAGCCCGCTTCGGATGGCAAGCCCGGCGAGGAACGCGTCTACACCTACGCCCAGTTGCATCGCGAGGTGAGCCGTTTCGCCAACGTCCTGAAGCGCCACGGCGTGGGCAAGGGCGATCGCGTGCTTCTCTATCTTCCGATGATTCCCGAAGCGGCGATCGCCATGCTGGCGTGCACCCGCATCGGTGCCGTCCACAGCGTGGTGTTTGGCGGCTTCAGCGCTCAGTCGGTTGCCGACCGCATCCAGGACAGCGGAGCCAAGCTGGTGATCACGTCCGACGGTGGCTATCGCCGTGGGGCGATTGTTCCGTTGAAGAAGAATGTCGATGAGGCGCTGACCATCAAGGATGCCGCAGGCGAGTTGGTCGCGAAGACCATCGAGGCGGTGATCGTGGTCCGCCGGACAGGCCATGAGGTCCACATGGCCGAAAAGCGCGACTACTGGTGGCACCGGGAGTTGGATTACGTCGATGCCAAGTGCCCGCCGGCGAAGATGGATTCCGAGGCGCCGCTCTTCATCCTCTA
>JBIKWS010000725.1:0-2805 GCA_044356195.1 Cyanophyceae cyanobacterium | reverse complement strand
ATGACGTTTCGTCCGGAGGGTGTTCATTTTGAGGCGATTGCGGTGGATCCGGATGGCGGTCCCCTGACGCGGGTGGAGTTCCTTGCCGGGGACGTGGTGGTGGCGGTCTCGGATCGTTCGGGCGACGTGTTTCCGACGGTGATCGGATTGGCGGTGCCCCACAAGGCGGCCTGGCCGAAGGCGACGGCCGGCGTGCACGTGATCCGTGCGCGTGCGGTGGTTCAGCGTGAGGTGGTGGCGCAATCGGAGCCGGTACGGATCGTGGTGACGGAAGGCGTGGAACCGCCACCGCCACCCCCGCCGGCTCCCACGAATGGTCCGGTGGTGGCCTTGATCGCCACCCGGCCGGCGACCTCGGAACCGAGTCCCTTGATCCGCATTGCCCCCGGTCAGTTCACGGTGACGCGGCGTGGGGATCTTTCGGAACCCTTGACGGTCCGTTATGGGATCGGAGGAACGGCGGCGAACGGGGTGGATTACCAGTTTCTGGACGGGGACCTGACGTTGGGTGCAGGCGAAGCGACCGGCGAGATCCTGGTGATGCCAATCGACGATGGAGAAGTAGAGCCGACCGAGACGGTGATGCTGAAGTTGCTGCCGGATGCGACCTACCAAGTGTCGGCGGCGGCGTCGGCCATGGTGACGATCTTCAGCGTTACCGATCGCGAGGTGGCGACCTTGCGGATGGTGTCGCCACGGAGCGGCACGGTGTTCACGGCACCGGCGCGGATCCGTGTGGAACTCGATGCAGTGGACCCTGCGGGTTACATCCCGCAGGTGGAGTTCCTGACGAACGGAGTTTCGGCGGGCGTTTCGCGGATCGACTTCATCCAGGCCCCGGAGCCGGGAACGGTGCTGCGTCACGGGATCGACTGGGAGGAGAACCATTTTGGTGGATACGAAGTGACCGCGGTGGCGGTGGACTCGAAGGGGCGCAAGGTGGTGGCTCCCTCGATCCGGTTCTTCGTGAAGGGCACGGTCGAGCCCCCGAGGATTGTCCGCCATCCGGCGGATGTGGCCCCCGAGGATGAAGTGCTGACCAGGGATGAAGTGGCCGCGTATGCCAAAGCGTGGCGTTCGGGAGGGAAATTCGGCGATGACCTGGTTCCGATGCGATACGTGACCCGGGCGGGGTTCCTCTCGGAAGCGGGGGACGGGTATCGGTTCGACGCGACCCGGGGGGCACTGCCGCTGGCGTGGGTGAGCACGAATCCGGAGGCGGAACCTCGGCCCGGAATTGATTTCCTGCCGCCCTTTGGTGCGGGAGGCGTGATCGACTTCGGAACCAACGTCATTCCTCCACGTCTGCCGTTGAGTTACGTGGTGGCTGAGTTCCCCCGCTTCACGGAACCGGGGGAATACACGGTCCAGGTCCGGACAGGACCGGTGGCCAAGACCCGGTCGCATGCGGTGGAGCTTTATCTGGGTGGCGACGTGGAATTCAGCGCCGCCTCCGACGACGGAGTGTTCGACTCCTCGAACCGGGTCGTTCGATGGGGTCCCTTTCCGGACGACACCGCGCGTCGGATGACCGTGACGTTGAAGGCTGCCGGCGAGTTCAAGATGCGGGTGGCGGGATCGTTCGATGGACGCGACGGCATCTCGGCGACGATTCCGCAGGCACCGGTGCTGCCCGGCGCGGTCGGTTCGGTGCCGCGAATTGCGACGCTGGAATCGATGGACAATGGCGGCGTGCAATTGGTGGTTCTGGGCGGCGCGGTTGGAGGCGAAATGGACGTCGAGGTCTCCACCGATCTGGTGCGGTGGGTGCGCATCGCGCGCGGGACAGCGGCTGCCGCAGCGGGAGCCATGGTCACCGTGGACGGGGACGCGGGGGATACCCCGGTGCGGTTCTACCGGGCGGTTCCGCGGACTCCGTGACGGGCGGCCACCGGCGCATCGACTGTGCCTGAAAACGAAAACGCCGTGCGGCAGTGCCGCACGGCGTTTTGCGTTTGTCCTTGGATTCGAGGCGGCGGGTGCTGTCGGTCAGAGCGCCGCCATGGATTCGTCCAGGATGCCGATCAGGTGGGCGATGGTTTCCGGGGTTTCGTCGCCCATGTTGGAGATGCGGAAGGTGGTGCCCTTGATCTTGCCGTATCCGCCGTCGATCAGGACGCCGCGGTCCTTCACGAGCTTCTGGAACTTGGCGACATCGATGGTGCGGCCGCCGGGCTTGGCCCCGTTGTTCACGCAAACGAGGGTGCGGGACTCGAAGCCGGGTTCGGGGAACAGGGTGAAGCCGTGGCGCGCGGCCCAGTCGCGGAGCATGGTGTTGGTCCGGGTGTGGCGCGCGAAGCGGGCATCGAGGCCTTCGGCGTAGAACTCATCCAGCTTCGAGGACAGGGCGTAGACGTGCGGGATGGCCGGCGTGCTCGGCGTCATGCTTTCCCGGGCATTCTTCTCGAACTCGACGAAATCGAAGTAGTAGCCCCGGTCCTTGACGGTGGCGGCCTTGGCGAGCGCTGCGGGCGAGGCGGTGAAGACGGCGAGCCCCGGTGGCAGGGCGAACGCCTTCTGGGTGCCGGCGAGCAGAACGTCGATCCCCAGGCTGTCGAAGGGAATCGGGAGTGCCGTCAGCGAGCTGACCGCATCGACGATGAAGGTGACGTCGGGGTACTTGGCCTTCAGGGCGGCGATTTCATCGAGAGGGCTCATGACGCCGCAGCTGGTCTCATTGTGGATGAGGGTCAGGGCGTCGAACTGCCCGGTGGCGAGCCGCGCATCGATGTCGGCAGCGCGGATGGGCGAACCCCAGGGAACCTGGAGGGCTTCGGCTTCCTTGCCGCTCTTCTTGGACACGTC
>JBIKWS010000073.1:0-9993 GCA_044356195.1 Cyanophyceae cyanobacterium | reverse complement strand
GTAGTCCCGCGTGGATTGCATACGGCGGTGTAGACTCCGTTCGTCACGGCGAGGTCATTGACCTGAAGGGTGGCCGTGGCCGCTCCACCCGACTCGGCGCTGAAGAGCGCGAAGCTCAGGTCAAACACGCCGTTGGCCGGTTGGCCGCCATCCTTAAGGAGAGATTGGTAGGTCAAACCCTGCCGGGGTTGGTGCCCAGCATACACCGGCGACCCGGGGTCGCTTCGCACCCCTATCGGCTTCAATGCCTCCGGCGCAAAAGGACCTTCTGGAATCTGGGATCTGGCAACTCTCCCGGCGGCCCCTTCCCTCACGGCCCGGGACTGCCCAGCCGGAAGAACTCCGTCTCCGAGATCTTCGGAGTGGCGAAGTGCCAGCGTCGGGTGTCCGGGTTCTCCGTGTTTGCCCGGATCATCAACTCGCCACCACCGCCACCACCCGGCGTGGAGAAGACTGCCGTCCGTTTTCCTCCCAACGTGCTCCCGGACCGCAGGTAGACCCAGGCAGCGATCGTGTACGGAGGCGCCATCGGCTGGCCGCCAGCGAGCACGAACTCCACCGAGTCATCCACGCCGTCGAAGTCCAGGGCGTAACCCTGCGGCGCGCCACGCAAGGTCGCGGGAAGGAGGGCGAGAAAGCACAGCAACAACCGCCACAGGGCGCGTTGCATCGTTGTGAAAGGGGTGCGGGACATACGTTCTCAGGATCGGTGACCGTCTTCCTGTTACGGTTTTTTTTCGGAAAGTTGCGCGGCCACAAAAAAATTCCTGCCCACCCCATCCGGACCGTGAAGGACTTCCATTCCCCATCTTTTCCGCCTTCCCCACTCCGGTCCGCTCGGCGAGAACTGTCGCCATGAAGCTCGGGTTCGTGTCCGCCATCCTCCCGGAACTCACCCTCGACGAAGTCCTCTCGGGTCGACAGGCCGCGCTGCGTGTGGCCGGCAAGGTCCTGCGTCCCTTCTTCGGCAATTCCACCCGTCCGGTTTCCAACCCTGCATGAGCACTCCCGTCCCCGTGGCGGCCATCCCGCCCCGCGAACACTTCGCGCATTGTCCGCGTTGTGCCGCACCTCTCGCGGGCGGCAACGAATCCAACCGCATGGAATGCCGCGCCTGCGGCTTCCTCTTCTTCTTCAATCCCACCGTGGCGGCCGTGGCCTTTGCCGCGCGGGAGGACGGCCGCATGCTCTTCATCCGTCGCGCCAAGGAACCCGGCAAGGGCCTGCTGGCGCCGCCCGGCGGATTCATCGACATGGGCGAGACCGCCGAGATCGCGGTCGAACGTGAGGTCCGCGAGGAGGTCAATGTCCGCCTCACCGACGTCACCTTCCTCTGCTCGCAAGTCAACCAATACGCCTATCGCGGCGTGCTGTACCCGGTCCTCGATCTCTTCTTCACCGCCCGCGTCACCAACCCGGCCTCGGCGGAAGCCCTCGACGACGTCTCCGGATTCGAGTGGCGGAATCCCCTCGATGTGTCCGCCGACGAACTGGCCTTTCCGTCCATGAAGGCGGCGTTGGCCGTCCTCCAATCACGCCTCCGCACCCCCACGGCATGAAGACCACCCCACCGTCCCCAACCCCCGAGCCAACCGCCCCCGCGACCCGCGAGGAACCGCCGGCAACCGCCAGCGAAGGCCCCGGGGAACACTGGCGATGGTGCCCGCGATGCAGCCACGAATTGCACAACGAGAAGTGCAAGCTCCGCTGCCCCCGCTGCCACTACTTCATGAGCTGCTCGGATTTTGACTGACTCTCACCCCCTCAAAACCGCGCCGTCAGCGTCACCCGCGCCGAGATCGGTTCCACCGGGTGGAAATGCCGTTGCTCACGCGCGGCACCCGGCGTGATCGCCGATTCATAGAAGTAATCGACATCGCTGTCCGAGCGGTCGAGCAGGTTGAACACGTCCACCGCCAGCGACCACGTCCGGTTGAACCGCCACCCTGCCTGGGCATTCATCAACAGCGTGTCCGACGAACGCTGCGTGTTCGACTCCTCCAACGGCCGCGGTCCGAAATAGCGCACCCGCAGGCTCCCGAAGAATCCGCTCTCCGCCGATGGATCCCGCAGGCTGATTCCCGCCGCGACCACCGAACGGACCGATCCAGGAATGTGGTTCCCGGCCGGGTCTTCGTCGCGGAAGCGCGCATGGCTCAGGCTGAAGTCCGCGTCGAGCGTCACCCACGGATTGACCGTCCAGTAGTTGGCGAACTCCACGCCGTAGCGCCGGCTCGGACGCGACGCCTCCGTGCTGCCGGCGTCGCCGACGAACAGCAGCTCGGAATCGATGTCCAGCACCCAGAAGGTCAGCGACGATTGCAGGCCCGGCACCGCCAGGGTCCGGATGCCGATCTCCGCACCCTCGCTCCGTACCAGCGGGTCTACCGGATCCGCCGGGTCACCACTCACCGGATCCAGCCGTGTCACGGCACCGCGACCGTCGTTGCTGTGAAAGCCCATGCCGGCACCGATCGAAATCTCCGTCTTCGCCCACGGCCCGAACACCGCGGTCAGTTTCGGACTCGCGAGGAAGTCGGTTTCGCTGCCCGTGTTCTCAGGTCGATCGGAGGCCACATCGAACGAGTACCAGTCGGCCCGGACACCCGCCTGCGTGCGGAACCACGACGTGAACTTCGCGGCGGTTTCCACATACGGGCTGACGCTCAGCTGACCGATCTCATCGGCGCGCGTCACCGCGAACACCTCGCGGGCCTGCGTCCGTTCGAGGGCGTTGTCGATCACATCGCCCCGGATCTGCAACCCAGCCGTGGAGGACACATCCACCGCCCCGATCTCGTAATCCCACGTGTGATGTCCGCGCAGGCCGCCAAACGACCGTTCGTCGCGCTGCCGGAACTGGTCGCCGCGCACCGGATCATCGAGGAAGTAGGTGAAGTTCGAGTACAGATCGAGGTCGTACCAACCGCCGAAGACCGTCCACTCGCCGTGCCCGGCGTCCTGGTCGTAGTGACCCTCCAGCGCGAGCGTGAACCGACGGGAATCCCCGCCGTCCGTCGGATCCAACGTCCCGAACCGCCGCCCGGGAAGTTCGCCCACCGCCGATTCCGGGATCTGGTCGGTCGCATTCCAGCGTCCCCCGTACCCGCTGAACGTCGCCGACCAACCCGTGGCGGCATCGCCGCGCGAGTACTTCACCACGCCATTGTACTTCTGCGAATCCGACTTCCGCACCCACGGCCCATCGTCGTGTTGCGCCTCGAGGGCGTACAGCAGATGCCCTTCGCCCACCTTCGGCGACGACGCCACCAACCCCCGCGCATACCCGAAGGAACCACCTGAAACTGTCGCGAGTGTCTCCGGCAACTCGCGCACGTAACGGATGTCCGCCGCACCGGCGGAACCGAAATCGCCGATGTCCGCGAAGTACGGTCCCTTGCGGTAATGGACCGTCTCCACGAGTTCCGCGATCAGCGGATTGAGGTCGGTGTAGCCCTGGCCGTGGCCATGGCTGGGAAGGTTCACCGGGATGCCATCCAGCGTCGTGGCGAAATCGGTGCCGTGGTCGAGGTTGAACCCGCGCAGGAAGTACTGGTTCGCCTTCCCGTTGCCGGAATGCTGGGTGGCGATCAATCCGGGCACCGTCTCCAGCACCTCGCCCGGTCGTTGGATCGGGCGTTGGTCCAGGTGATCGCGCCCGACGTATCCCTCGCTGGCCGTCTGCCCGATCTCCAGCAGCGAGTCCGCGCGACCCGTGATCACGACCCGGTGCAGGTCCGCCTCATCCCGGGCGCAAACCTCGTTGAGACCCCAGACCCCGGCCACCGCCGTGCACACCCATGTCCATTTCATCGATCGTTGCCTTGTTGGAGGATACATCCTGCCAGCCCAATCCAAGCCGGCCAGCGGACTCTTGCGACATTGAAGCAACGTCCGCTGAGGTCCGATGGATGCATGCCGGGAGTTCCGAGTTTTCAGTTTCGGGTTTCAAGCCCCGAAGGCACAACCGCTGACTTCAGGTGTCAGAGACCTGCGGTGACGACTTCAAATCAGGATGCGACAGAGTTAGGAATGGATATCCGAGTCGTAGGCATTGCAGCCTTCGGGCCGTGGGGAAACACGGCGAACAGGCAGGATCATGAGCATCCGACTCGGCGGACTGGATGGCCTGAGAGCGCTTTCCATAACGTGGGTGTTCCTCCTCCATGCCGCCCATCTGCCGGGGTTTCCCACATGGCCCTGGCTGCGTCACCTCGCCTCGACTGGCGGCAGCGGAGTCCACGTCTTCTTTGTCATCAGCGGCTTCCTCATCACGTGGCTCCTGCTCAACGAGGAATCCGCGCACGGCCGCTTCGATGTCGGCCAATTCTATTTCCGGAGGGCGTTCCGCATCCTTCCAGCGGCATTCGCCTACCTTCTGGGGCTTGCCCTCCTCGGTCTTGCGAAGCCCGGAGAAATCGTGGCCTGTACGCTCTTTGTCAGGAATCTCCGCTGGTTCACCGACGAAAGCCCGACATTGACCAGCCACTTCTGGAGCCTTTCGGTGGAGGAACAGTTTTACCTCCTGTGGCCATTGCTGCTGCGGTACATGGCCGCCCGATGGCGCATCCCGATCACAGCCGGACTCTGGATGGCTGCGCCGGTGTGGCGTCAGGTCAACATGTGGACCATTGGCGGCGATCACCTGAACTGGGCGCGGCTGGACTTTCGCTACGACTTCCTGATCGCGGGCGTCCTGCTGGCCCTCGTGCAACGGGAACCGAAGTTCCGCACCGCACTGGGGTTCGCGACCCGGCACGGAACCCTTGGGTTCAGCCTGGGTGCGGGATTGCTCGGAGTGCTCTGCCTGGGAAACCTGCGTTTGCCGGGATTCGTGGTCGTGTTCGTGCCCTCGGTGGTTTCAGCGTTGATCGCCTATTTGATCCTTCTCCTGGTTGAGGAACGGAGCAAACCGGCCAGCAAGCTCTTCTCCTGGCCTCCGGCCGTTGCGCTGGGCCGCCTGTCCTACAGCCTGTACCTCTGGCATCAACTCTTCTGCCTCCAGACCCTCTGGCCATCCCTCCAGCAGTGGACGTGGGCGCTGACGCTCTCCCTCGGGGCCGCCGCACTGAGCTATCATCTCATCGAACAGCCCTTCCTCACCTGGCGCGCCATCCTCCAACGCCAGTTCTGGAGAACGCCGCCTCCAACTTGAATCTGGAAACTTCAAACTTCCGGCCAGAACTGGGCACTGGCCCCGATTCCTGCCTTCAGGCAGGATCCCCGGCTGCGTCATGACCGAGATCTCCAAGGCCTACGAGCCACAGTCCGTCGAAACGAAGTGGTATGACTTCTGGGTGGAGCAGGGCTGCTTCACCGCAGACCCCGCCCGCGTCTCCGCTTCGCGCCCCGCCTATTCCATCGTCATCCCGCCGCCCAACGTCACCGGCGTATTGACCCTCGGCCACGTCCTGAACAACACCATCCAGGACATCCTCGCCCGCAAGGCCCGCATGGACGGCAAGGAGGTCCTCTGGCTCCCCGGCACCGACCACGCCGGCATCGCCACCCAGAACGTCGTCGAGAAGACCCTCAAGAAGGCCGGCGAGATCAAGCATCGCGACGACCTCGGACGCGAGGCCCTCGTCGCCCGCATCTGGGAATGGAAGGAGAAGTACGGCGGCATCATCCTGAAGCAGCTCCGCGCCCTCGGCGCGTCCTGCGACTGGACCCGTACGCGCTTCACCATGGACCCGGAATACTCCCGGTGCGTCCAGGGTGTCTTCGTGGACCTCTACAAGAAGGGCCTCATCTACCGCGGCAAGCGCATGGTGAACTGGTGCCCCGCCTCCCTGACCGCCCTCTCCGACGAGGAGGTCACGATGAAGGAGCAGCGTGGGTTCATGTACCACTTCCGCGTCGAGGTCGTGGAACACCCGGGCACCTTCCTCACCATCGCGACCACCCGACCGGAAACCATCCCCGCGGACACCGCCGTCGCCGTCAATCCCAAGGACCCGCGTTACCAGCACCTCATCGGCAAGCACGTCTACAAGGCGCTGCCGCTCGACGTGCCGAAGGAACAGCGCGTCATTCCCATCATCGCCGATGACCACGTCGACTTCGAGTTCGGCACCGGCGTCCTCAAGGTCACCCCGGCCCACGACAAGGCCGACTTCGAGATCGGCCTCCGCCACAAGCTCCCGGTCATCGACGTCCTCACGCCCGACGGCAAGATGACCGCCGAAGCCGGCGCCGAACTCGCCGGTCTCGACCGCTTCGCCGCCCGCAAGAAGTCCGCCGAACTCATGGAAGCCGCCGGCTCCCTCGAGAAGGCGGAACCCTACGTCAACAACGTCGGCTTCTCCGAACGCGCCGACGTCCCCATCGAACCCCGCCTCTCCGAGCAGTGGTTCCTCAAGTACCCGAGCGTCGAGGCGTCGAAGGCCTGCGTCGCCGACGGTTCCATGCGCTTCTTCCCGGACCGCTGGGCCAAGGTCTACGACCACTGGATGACCGGCATCCAGGACTGGTGCATCTCCCGGCAGTTGTGGTGGGGGCATCGCATCCCCGTGTGGTATCGCGGTGACGAAATCCACTGCGGCCTCGACGCACCTGCCGGCGAGGGATGGACCCAGGACTCCGACGTCCTCGACACGTGGTTCAGTTCCTGGCTCTGGCCCTTCGCCACGATGGGTTGGACGGACAACAAGGCCACCGATGCCACCAACGCCACGCTCAAGGCGTTCTATCCCACGACCGATCTCGTCACCGGCCCGGACATCATCTTCTTCTGGGTCGCCCGCATGATCATGGCGGGGTACGAGTACATGGGCGACCTGCCGTTCAAGAACGTCTACTTCACCGGCATCATCCGCGACAAACAGGGTCGCAAGATGTCGAAGTCGCTCGGCAACTCGCCCGACCCGCTCGACCTCATCGCCAAGTACGGCGCCGACGCCCTGCGCTTCGGCGTGATGCGTGCCGCGCCGCTCGGCCAGGACGTGCTCTTTGACGAAACGGCCGTCGAACTGGGCCGCAACTTCTGCAACAAGCTCTGGAACGCCTGCCGCTTCCGGCAGATGCACGGCGGCGAAACCGAACAGGAGGTCAACCCGGCCCTCCTCACCACCGACGACCGTTGGATCCTCGGTCGCCTCGACCTCGCCATCCGCGAGGTCACCCAGGCCTTCGCCGAGTACAAGTTCAGCGACGCCACCGCCACGCTCTACCGCTTCTTCTGGGGCGAGTACTGCGACTGGTACGTCGAGGCGTCCAAGCCGGTCCTCGGCATGCCGGGCGAACCGCCCACGGACCCTGCGAAGGTCGCCCAGCGGAACAACAAGCTGGCCGTCATCGACTTCGTGCTCGGCCACACGCTGCGCCTGTTCCATCCGTTCCTCCCGTTCATCACCGAGGAACTCTGGCACGGCATGGCGTTCAACACGGACCTCCCCGCCGACCGCGGCGGCAAGACCCTCCTCTACGCCGCCTGGCCCAAGGCCTTCGACGACGACGAACGCGCGTACTTCCGCGTCGATCCCGTCATCGAAGCCTCCGCCCAGGCCCGCTTCGACCTCGTCACCCTCGGCCGCAACCTGCGCGCCCAATCCAACATCCCCTCCAACAAGCGCGTGCCGTTCGTCATCCGGCCTGCCGCGCCCCTGCCCCAGGAGGAACTGGATATCCTCAAGGGCCTCCTGAACGCCGAGGCGCTCACCCTCGCCGCCACCGACTGGCAGGCCCCCAAGGGCACCCCCGTCGCCGCCAATGCCGTCGGCGAACTCTTCCTGCCCCTCGCCGGCCTCGTCGATGTCGAGGCCGAACGCGCCCGGCAGGAAAAGGAACTCGCGAAGGTCCGCTCCGAAATCCAGAAGGTGCAGGACAAGCTCGCCAACCCCGCCTTCACCCAGAAGGTCCCGGCCTCCGTCCTCGCCGAACACCAGCAACGCCTCATCGACTGGCAGGCCAAGGAGAAACAGATCCTCTCCACCCTCCACTGAACCGGAGGATCCGTCGGATCAGTCCGATCAGACTGATCGGACTGATCCACATAGAGAAAAAGCGAGAGCCGGTCCCACTCAGGACCGGCTCTCTGGTGATGAGGTCACACACGCCCTCACCGGGGCGCTCAGATCGGTGACGAGGCCAACTGGAGACTGCGCACCTACACCTCGTCACCCAGCAAGACCCCTGTGCCAACCCTTGGCAGGCGCGCTTCCAACCAACTCTGGTATCGACGCCGCTTTTTCAAAAGCGTTCAAAAACGATTCAAACTGTGGCAAATTGCCGCACCTCAGGCAGGAATATCGGTAAACACGAACGTCCGCGCCCGTTCCCGCAACACCCGCGCCAGCGGCGTCCCGCTGTCCGCAGCCAGCGAAGCCTTCAACGCCGGTTCCTTTCCGGAACCCGAGGCCAGCACCCACACCTCGGCCGCGGCCGCCAAGGCCCGGAAGGTCAAAGATACCCGACGCGGCGGGGGCTTCGGCCCCGTTGCGGGGACGTAAACCGCGGAACTCTCCGTCACCTCCGGCAACGCCCCCGGGAACAACGACGCCACATGCGCGTCCTCGCCCATCCCGAGGAACACCAGATCCAGCACCGGCATGGCCTCTCCGTCCACCCCGGTCGTCCGCCGCAGATCCTGCTCTGCCATCGCCGCCGCCGTTGCCGGATCCAACTCGCCCAGCACCCGATGGATCCGTTCCACCGGGACGCCCACGCGCGCCAGGAGGGATTCCTGGGCCAAACGGAAGTTGCTCTCCGGATCCCCGGGAGGCACACAGCGTTCGTCACCCCAGAAGAAATCCACGCCATCCAGGCGGATCGCCCGTTCGATCGACCGTTGGGCCACCCGCTCCAGAAAGCGTTTCGTGATGCGGCCGCCCGCCAGCGCAACCCGGTGGGGCCGGCCCGCCTGGGCAGCCGCCTCCACCATGTCCAGCCAACGTTCCGCCGCCAACGCGGCCAGCGCCGCATCGTCTCCCACCCGTATCAAGTCGTGTCCCATACCTCGGGCCAAAACCTACGGATCCCGTTTGCGCCTTGCACAGCTTGAATCCGAAAAGTGCCCACGGAAATCCGACACACCGCCGCCCGCAACCTGCCACAGCCCCACACAAACCGGAGCGGCGACGTCCCCGTAGCCTTCTCCCAAAGCTGCTCATCGCCTTAGGTGACTGCCTTGGCTAGCCGCTGAAATCCCTTCGGGATCGGGGGAACAAGCCGCAGGGCCTTCATCGGAATCCACATTTACGCCACCCTTGAAACCTGGATCCCATCCCGGCCAACTGTTCCCCACATATGGCAGATGGCTCACTCCCCACCTCCCCTCGCCCGATCCGATGGTGGATCGCCATCGTCATCCTTGCCATCGGCGCCGGTACCATGGCCGTGGTGAGCCTCGATCCCTCGCGCTCCCACCAGCAGCGCAACCTCACCCTTCTCGCCACCCTCGTCACAGTCGTTCCCTTGCTCCTCCTCTGGTGGGGACTCCTCTCCGACGCCCCGAAATCCTGGCGCCGCGCCGGCGTTGGCAGCTTCCTCGGTCTCGCTGCCGCCCTTTCCGCCCTGTTTCGGATCACCGGCGTCAGCGGCGATCTGCTCCCCATCTTTGAATTCCGCTGGAAGGCCGGCCCCACCGCCGCGGCCAACCCGCCACCCTCCGTTGCTCCCGAACCCACGCCAACCCGGCCCGCCCTCACCGCCACCTCGCGTTCGGATTACCCACAGTACCTCGGACCCGACCGCAACGCCGTGATCCGTAATGTGCGCCTCGCCACCGACTGGTCCACCAACGGTCCCGTCGAACTCTGGCGTCGTCCGGTGGGTTCCGCCTGGTCGGGCTTCGTTACCACGGGCGACCTCGCCTACACGCAGGAACAGGCCAATGAAGACGAACGTGTGACCGCGTACGAACTCACCACGGGCAAGCCCGTGTGGGAGCACAAGTACCCCGGCCGGTACAACACCACCATCGCCGGCGAAGGCCCGCGGGCCACACCCACGGTTTCGGGCAACCGCCTCTTCGCCCTGGGCGCCCTCGGCACA
>JBIKWS010000724.1:0-2808 GCA_044356195.1 Cyanophyceae cyanobacterium | reverse complement strand
CCGGTACAACACCACCATCGCCGGCGAAGGCCCGCGGGCCACACCCACGGTTTCGGGCAACCGCCTCTTCGCCCTGGGCGCCCTCGGCACACTCTCCTGCCTGGATCGCCTGAGCGGAAAACCCCTGTGGTCCCAATCCCTCACCAACCTCGCGCAATGCTCCGTTCCGGAATGGGGATTCACCTCTTCGCCCCTCTGTGTCGGTGATCTCGTCATCGTCCAGGCCGCCGGCCGCACGTCCGTGTGGGCCTTTCACGCCGCCGACGGAAAGGTCGCCTGGGCCGCCGGCAGCCACGGCTCCAGCTACGGCTCCGTCACCCTCCTCGAACTGGCCGGACGCCCCCAACTGGTGGCTTACGGCTCCCGCTCCGTGGTCGGCATGGATGCCACAACCGGCCAAGAACTCTGGCATCAGTCCTTCGGCACCGGCATGCCGCTCGTCGCCAATCCCGTCCTCCTGGCCACCAACCGCATCGCCGTCAGCGCCGGATACAACGTGGGCACCACCGTCCTGGAATTCACCCCGGCCGCTGCCGCCCCGGGCACTGTCTGGTCGTCCCGACGCCTGAAGTGCAAGTTCGGCAACCCGGTCGTCATCGGCGATCTGCTCGTCGGTCTCGACGACGGCATCCTTACCGGCCTCGCCGTGGATGGCTCCAAAGCCTACTGGAAGGAAGGCCGCTACGGACACGGCCAGGGCCTCCGCGTCGGGGATCTCTTCCTGCTGATGTCCGAACAGGGCAAGGTCCTGCTCCTGAAACCCACGCACGACGGTCCTGGCGAACTTGCCCAGCGCGCCGTGTTCGAGGCCAAGACCTGGAACCCGATCGCCCTCGCCGGCGACCTCCTCCTCGTCCGGAACGATCGCGAAGCCGCCTGCCTACGGCTCCCGCTGGCAGGCCCTTGAGAGGCCTACTTCTGTACGGGCTCCGCAGGCAGCACGCGTCCGGTACCGTCCGGCTTGAGCTCCACGTTCAACCGGCCGTCGGTCATCGGCGGATTCGTCGCCACGTTCCTCCTGATCCCCTGCTGCAACAGCATCGCGCCCTTCTGGTCGAAGTTGATGACGCCCCTGCGGATGACCTCCATGCGGCGCGCCACGTAGGCCTCCTCGCGCAGTTTCCGGATCTGGGCGTTCACCTCCGACAGATCCGAGAAGCGTTTCTCCAGGTCGGCCTTCTCGGCCAGCATCCGCCGCAGTTCCTTCTTCAAGACCTCCCGATCGCCCTCGCTTGATGCCAAGCGCCGCTCGGTCTCGGCGATCTGCGTCCGCAGGCCCTGGATCTTGAGGCTCATCTCGTCCAGACGCGCCGTCAGTTCATCCTTCTCGCCTTTCAGTCCCACGATCCGCTTCTCGCGTTCCTCCAATTCAAGCCGGGCCTTCTCCGCGGCCGCCTTGGCCTCTTCCTCCGTCTTGGCCAGTTCCGACGAGATGAACTGGAGCTTGTTCGAGATCAGCCCCACCTCTTCCACCCGCCGCACCAGGTTCGTCTCCAGCGATGCGTTCACCTTCACCTGCTCGTTCAATCGCGACTCCGACCGCACCAACTCCGCCTTCAACTGGTCTGCCGCCGCGGCCGCGGCCGCGCGCTCCTTGGAGGCCTTGTCGAGAACCACGTACAGACCGGCTCCGAGCCCCAGGCTGAGAACCACAAAAAGGATGGCTACGATCCGCGCACTCATAACCCGTCCATTCTCGCTTCCCCGAAGCCATATGCAATAGCCGCGCAAGGTGAGTGCGTATTGGAGGCCGGGTGCCCTCACCCGGCGCGGGAGACTCAAACTTCAAACTGAAATCTTCATCCTCCCAACTCCCTGCCATTGCCTAAGGACCGAATCCCGTCCATCCATTGCGCGGCATGTTTGGACGCATCGCAGCCTGCTCCCTGATCCTCGCCTCCGCGCTTCACCTCGGTGCGGACACCCCGTCCGCGTCCACCCTTCCTCCGCTCAACGAACTGCGCGACCTCCTCCGCAAACACATCCGCGACCTTTCCGAGGCCGAACTCGACGCCGCCGCCACCCAGGCGCTCTTGAACCGCGTTCAGGGTCGCATCCTCGAATCCAACGAAACCGTGAACGAGGAAAGTGACGCCGCTGCCATCGCCGACAAACGGGTCTTCGATCCCGGCTGCCTCTACGTCCGCATCGGGCGGGTCAGCCTGGGCCTCGGTCCCCAGCTCGCCGCCGTCCTCCGCGACACCAATCTCACCACCGGTTCCCGCGGCCTGATCCTCGATCTCCGCTTCGCCGGTGGGACCGATTACGCCGGTGCCGCCAATGCCGCCAACCTCCTCGTTGCTCCGGAAACCCCCATCCTCGACTGGGGCGAAGGCGTCGTCCGCGGCTCCGCCAAGGAAACCACCTTCGACCTTCCCGTCACCGTCCTCGTCAACCGCGAGACGCATGGTGCTGCCGAGGCTTTTGCGGCGGCCCTGCGGTCCGCCAACGTCGGACTCGTCATCGGCAACCGCACTGCCGGCAAGGCCGCCGTCTACCAGGAACTCCCCCTCGCCGACGGCCGACGACTCCGACTGGCCACCGCCCGTATCCGCGCCGGAGAAAATCAGATCCTCGGCCCCGACGGTGTCCAACCCGACATCGCCGTCCGCGTCGGACCCGAGCAGGAACGCGCCTACCTTTCGGATCCCTACACCGCGATCACCAGCAGTTCTAACGACCCTTCGACCACCAATCAGGTCGTCGGCACGATCCAGATCCGGCGGCGGGTGACCGAAGCTGACCTCGTCCGCCAGCGTCGCGCGGTCAACGAAGGGGTTGCCGTCTCCAACGTGCCCCCCGCGACCA
>JBIKWS010000723.1:0-2812 GCA_044356195.1 Cyanophyceae cyanobacterium | reverse complement strand
TCGATCGACCTCCTCAACCACCCCGATCTCACGGTCAAGCCGACCGAGACCAAGGAGGAACTGATGGCCAACGCGCGCCTCATGGTGCAGACGCTGGCCCAGTTCGGCATCGAGGTCGCCCCCGGCGACATCACCAAGGGCCCCACGATCACGCGTTACGAACTGCACCCTGCCCCGGGCGTGAAGCTCGAGAAGATCGCCGGCCTCACCAACAACATCGCCGCCGCCCTCAAGGCCGAACGCCTCAACGTCCTCGCTCCCGTCCCCGGCAAGTCCTCCGTCGGCGTCGAGGTTCCCAACCTCGTCAAGACGAAGGTCATCATGCGGGACCTGCTCGAGTCCGATGAATGGCGGAACTCGAAGGCCCGCATCCCGCTCGCGCTCGGCAAGGACGTCTATGGCCTCCCCATCATCGCCGACCTCGCCGAGATGCCCCACGTCCTGATCGCCGGCTCCACCGGCTCGGGTAAATCCGTCTGCATCAACACCATCATCGCGTCGCTCCTCTTCAAGTTCACCCCGGACCAGCTCCGGTTCGTGATGATCGACCCGAAGGTCGTCGAACTGCAGACCTACAACGCCCTCCCCCATCTCGTCGTTCCCGTCGTTACCGATCCCAAGAAGGTGATCCTCGCCCTCCGCTGGGTCGTGAACGAGATGGAGAAGCGCTACCAGATCTTCGCCCGCGTCGGCGTCCGCAACATCAAGGCCTTCAACGAACGCCCCAAGGACAAGCTCCCACCCTCGCGCCAGCCCGAACTGCCCCTCATGGCAAAGAAGGACAAGGTCGAGGCCGGCGCCGACGGTTTCGCCGTCGAGGTCGACGAACAGATCGTCGTCCCGCGCGACGAAGACATCGTCATCCCCGAGAAGCTCTCTTACATCGTCGTCATCATCGACGAACTCGCCGACCTGATGCTGGTCGCTCCGGCCGACGTTGAAATGGCCATCGCCCGCATCACCCAGATGGCCCGCGCCGCCGGCATCCACTGCATCGTCGCCACGCAACGCCCTTCCGTCGACGTCATCACCGGCGTCATCAAGGCCAACATCCCCGCCCGTATCGCCTTCCAGGTCGCTGCCAAGGTCGATTCCCGCACCATTCTCGACCAGATGGGTGCCGACAAGCTGCTTGGCAAGGGCGACATGCTCTACCTCCCGCCCGGCTCCGGGAAACTCATCCGCGCCCAGGGCGCGCTCATCACCGACCAGGAAATCGAGGGCGTCGTCGACCACATCGCCAAGCAGGGCAAGCCCTCCTACGAGATGGAGATCCACAACGCCCTCCAGAAGGCCCCCTCCTCCGTCGGTTCCATGTCGCTGGATCCCGACGACGAACCCGATTCCGCGGACGAAGCCATCATCCAGCGCTGCATCGAGGTCATCCGCTCCGAGCGCAAGGCCTCCGTCTCCCTCCTCCAGCGCCGCCTCAAGCTCGGCTACGGCCGCGCCGCACGCCTCATGGATGAGCTCGAAGACCGCGGGATCGTCGGCCCCAGCAAGGGTGCCGAACCTCGCGACGTCCTCCTCGATCTCGAAGGCGAAGGCTACGACGGCGGCGGCCAGTCCCTCGTCTGAACCACCTGTTTCCCATGATCGCGTACCGCGTTGGCAACGACCTCTCCGTGGACGCCGTCATCGCCGTGCTCCAGGCCTCGACCCTCGCGGCGCGCCGGCCCGTCGATGATCCCGCCATCATCGCCGACATGATCCGCCACGCTCCCTTGCTCGTCTCCGCCTGGGACGGTGACCGCCTCGTCGGATTCGCCCGCACCCTGACGGACTTTTCCTACGTCGGTTACCTCTCCGATCTCGCCGTCGACGCCGCCTACCAGCGTCAGGGCATCGGGCAGGAACTCATCGCGAAGACCCGCGAACAGATGGGCCCGCGCTCGTTCCTCGTGCTGCTGTCGGCCCCGGCTGCGGTCGAATACTACCCCCGCATCGGCTTCAAGCCCCACCCCAGCGCCTGGGTTCTCCGCCATGCCGAACCCCTCCAGTCCTGAGGCCACGTCGACGACCGATGTCGATGCCTACCATTCGGAGAGCGGCTGGGTGCACCGCGACGACCAGCTCGCCGTCGAGGAACCCCTCGAAATCCGCATCGATACACGCCCTGTCACCGTCACGCTCCGCACACCGGGGCACGACGAGGAACTCGCCGCCGGCTTCCTTGTCACCGAAGGCCTCCTGCGCAACACCTCCGACATCGCGCGTTTCCACCGTCACCCGCGCAACCCGCATGGTTCGGTCCTCGACGTCCAACTCCGGCCCGACCTCATCGTCGACTTCGCACGTCTGACCCGGCACGTGTTTGCCGTTTCCTCCTGCGGCCTGTGTGGGAAGGCCGCCATCGACGCAGTCCGGCAGAGCCATCCGCCCATCGACGACACCTTCACCGTCACGCCCGAGTGGCTGCTCTCGCTGCCGCACCGCATGCGGTCGGCACAGGCCACTTTCGATTCCACCGGTGGGCTCCATGCCGCCGCCCTGTTCGACCTCAGCGGGAACCTCCGGGTCCTGCGCGAGGACATCGGGCGCCACAACGCCGTCGACAAGGTCATCGGACAAGCCGTCCTTCAAGGCACGCTCCCGCTCCGACAGCACGTCCTCCTCCTTTCCGGACGGGTCTCCTTCGAAGTCATCCAGAAAGCCCTCGCGGCCGGCATCGCCTTCGTCGCCGCCATCTCCGCCCCGTCCAGCCTCGCCGTCGAGTTCGCCCGCGCCTCCGGCCAGACCCTCGTCGGATTCCTCCGCGACCACCGCTTCAACACGTACAGCGCCCCCCACCGCCTGACCCCGTAGCAGACGA
>JBIKWS010000722.1:0-2814 GCA_044356195.1 Cyanophyceae cyanobacterium | reverse complement strand
GGGGGAGGCCAACCCCAATCCGAATCCTCACTGGCGCACGGCCTCGATCAGGTAGAACCGGGGCAAGTCCGTCACGGCATCATCCGTGAACTTTCCAAGGTTGCCTTCCGGCGTGATCTGCTGGATCTCCGTCCATGACGGCGAATCAACGGCATCCTTGCGGAGCACCCGATACCGGGCTCCGGGAACCGCCGTCCATTGGATCGAAGGAACCAGTCGAACCTGGACCGCGAATCCGCTGAGGGAATCCAACGGGTTGGACTGGTTGGCGAACTCCTGCGCGTTGTTCGCTCCGTCGTTGTCGGGGTCTGCATCCGCGCCCACGCGAGGATCGGTGAGATAACCGGGACCGAAGAACCGCTCGCGCCAGGAGGCCGCGATGCCATCGTTCAACGCGTACACCCGCTGGAAGAGACCCGAGAGGGTCTCGGAAACCGGTTGGCCGGCAGAGAACAGGCGCGCCTTGATCTCCGTGGCGGTCGTGATCCGGATGGGTGCTGTGTAAAGAGGCGAAGCCGCCCCGGGTTGGCTGCCGTCCAGGGTGTACCGGATTTCCGCATCCGCGATCCCCTTCAACAGCACGACTTCCGTCAGGTTGGTGAACAGGCGTTGGGCGTTGGCGAAGGCGAGCACTGAAGCTTCCTCGAACCGCAGTTGCAGGCCGTTGATCGCCGGGGTCGGACCCGATCCCCGACTCGCCGTGAGGACAATGGAACGACTGGAGCCGACGAAGAAGTTCGAGTACGCGACGTACTGGGCACCTTCCGCCCACGTCAGGCTGCGCCATCGGGGATCCGTGGCAGTGGCCCGATCGCCAAGGCTGAGTCCGGCGGACTGCAGGTTGAACACCGTGTTGTGCGCATCCGCAGGCCCACCGTGGCCGTAGGCCAGCAAGGTATACCGCCCGGTCGGCAGGTCGCTGAGGGTCACCCGCACAGCCCCCACCGGCGGATTGGGCTGGAGGAAGATGCCCATCATCGAATCCGGATACTCATTGTTGGAGGCTCCGGCCGCATTCTCGACGAAGAGGTCAACCGTGGAGGAGACCGCATCCGACCAAAGGACATCCGTCAGCGTCCCGTTCGCGCGCACTCCGCCGGTCGGGTTGTCCCGGCTGTAGAGATTCCACACGTCATTCGTCGCCATTCCCAGCGCCGCCGGACCTACTCGGGAGGGTGTCAGGTCGGTGCCGAAATTGATGTTCAGCAACCGGGGAGGATTGACGTCTGGCGGGCGGACTCCGGCAAGCCGCTCGATCTCCTCCGATTTCAGCGCGCGGGAAAAGATGGCGACGTCATCCAGGGCACCGATGAAGGATCCATAATTGTTGATGCTCCCAAAGGTCTTGGACGGGAAGATGTCGCCGGGCGTGATGACCGACCGGAGATTCGTATCGAGGCCCACCTTCACAAGCTTCCCGTTGATGTAGAGGCTCGGTACATAACGGTCATAAACCACCGCGACGTGCGTCCATCCCTGAATGGATCCATCCCACACCAGCGGCGTGGGAACGTAAGAAAAGCGCTGTTCGACGACGGAGACACCGTTGGTGCCAACCGAGATACCGACGCCGGCCCCGCCGGCAAGGCCGCCGCCACCATAATCGGGATAAATGGCATACCGCTGTCCCGAGACACCTTCAAAGCCGCGCGTGGTCTGCGGCGTGGAGACACGGGAGCCTTCCGGCAGGATCCAGAAGGCCGTCGTGAAGGAATTCTTGATGTGGGTGAGATGAGGCGTCGTGTTGCTGACAATCACACTATCTGCCCCTGTGAAGCGAAACGCGCTACCCCCTATCGCCCCCGGTACAAATGTGATCCCTGCCCCAACCCGCAGATGCTCCGTTCCGACCGCATCCTGACCGTTGCCATCGGCACGCCAAAGATGCGCGATTCCGGGAACGGAGGCTGGGTCGAGCAGTGTCTGGGCGTGGAGGCTTGAGGGACAGAGTACGCCTGCCACAGCGAGGCAGGAGGCGGTGGAAATCAGTCTTGCGGCTGTCATGGTGGCTGGTATTGACCATGTTAGGCGCTGATTCCGTCAAGCCGGATCCCGCGACGAACGCGGGGACCGAGCCCACTTTGTGGCGGAATGGCCCATGCAAATCCAAAGCCCGCCCTATCCATGTTCAGCGCCTCGCCTGGACGAGGACACGGAAGCTGTGCCCGAGATGCTGGGGGTGCGTCAGGGTCTGGAACTGCCGTACCCGCGACGGCGTCCACTCGCCAAAGTCAGCACCCTCTCCGGGCTTCAAGGTCTGCGCCATGATGCCGGTCAGGAACCTTCGCTGAGTCTCCAGCAACACGGAGGTGAGCCCCGCCTGTTCTCCCACCTCCGCGATGCGCCCGAAGTCGACGTGGGCGGTGAGATCCACGCATCCCGGATCCGCGAGGACATCGTCGACGAAACAATGCGCCCGGAATCCCCGGAGTGTTCCCCGCGTCCGCTCCGGACGAAACCGTTCGGCCGCCTCATAGCCATAGTCCAAGGTCACCAACCGGCCCCTGCGCAATGCCGCCGCGGCATTCCCCCACCATTGTTCTGCCATCGGAGAGCACTCGACAGTGTATCCGTCCGGGAGCACCTCCAGAAGCGCTGCTGGCAGACCCGCGAGAGGCGTTTGTTCGATCGGACCGGCCGGCAACCGGCACCATCCGAAGCCACCGCCAACCGCCTGCACCCCCCATCGAAACCAGGTTCCGGTCGCACGCTCCCAACCGAACCGCTCCAACGGGAAGGCGTCGAGAAGCTCGTTGCCAAACAGCACACCGGAAAACCCCGCAACCGCATCGACCCATTCAACGATCTCCCCAT
>JBIKWS010000721.1:0-2815 GCA_044356195.1 Cyanophyceae cyanobacterium | reverse complement strand
TCGTTCGAAGCCGCCATCAGGCGCGCCTTCGCCAGTTCCACCGCCTGCCGTTTCAACGCCGCCTGCAATCGTCCCGCGAAGAACGTGATGCACGCCGCCGACAATCCGAACGCCACCAGCATCCCCCGCAAATGCAGCGACAACGGCATGCCCGGTCCCACGCCGCAGACGTCGTCACCCGGACGCCACCGCACATCGAGTCCCACGAACAGCAGTCCATATCCGGCGACGCACGCCGCGGCCACCGCGGCCGATCCCTTCGCCGGCAACACCACCGCCGCCAGCGCCACGTGAACCAGATAGAAGAAGGTGAACGGATTGTGCGGCCCGCCGGTCACGTGGAGCATCGCCGTCAACAACAGCACATCGAAGACCAGCAACCCGGTCACCGGACCCGGACGTTCCCATCGCGCCGCCGGAACCCAGTGCAGCACTCCATTGGAAATGGCCGTCACCGCGATCACCGGAAACACCAGCGCCAAGGGCAACCGCAACCCAAGCACCCACACGACAAAACACACCGTCGCCGTCTGCCCCGCGACTGCCGTCCAGCGCAGATTGCGCAACCAACGCAGCGACCATTCGCCACGTCCGGACTGAAGGGGAGCCGCCATGCAATGCGTTCCAGGGTTGACCGGGCGTTATGGTCCCACCGGCACCGCCGCCGCCTCCCGGATCGCCGCGGCCAGTTCCGCTCCCGTCCACAAGTTCCCATCGAACCGCTTGTGCAACCGGCCCCGCGTATCCAAAACGATCGTCCGCAGGTTGTGGGAGAAACTTCCCGTCTCCGCCACCACCGTCAGTCCGATCTTTCCCGCCATCACCCCAACCTCCTTCGGCTCGGCCGAACTGAACAACCAGCGGTCCGTGTCGCTTCCACGGTAATTCCCCGCGTACCGCTTGAGCACCGCCGGCGTGTCGTTCGCCGCATCAAACGAAATGGAGACGAACTGCCAGTTCGTCGCCCCGCTTCCCGCCTTCAGGTTACGCCGTGCCGACGCGAACTGCTGCCCCATGCGCGGACAGAAATCCGGCAGTGGACAACGCGCGAAGACATACGTGAGCGCGACCGCCTTGCCGCGATGATCGGACAACCGGAACGTTCGTCCGTCCTCGTCCAGCAAGCTTACGTCCGGGAACTGCCCTCCCACTTCCAGCAGCGGTTGCAGGTGGGCGGGCACAGTGTTCGTCGGTTTCTCCACCACCGCCACATTCGTCGCGGCCGCCACCTTCCGGATGGCGTCGATCCAGTGGGTCTGCCCGTTCACATTCAGCCGGAATTCAATCGTGTCTCCCGCCTTCAGCGACCGCGCTTCGTCCGGATTCCGGACATTCAGTTCCATGGTCATGGGAGGCATGTACCCAGGGATGTCCTCGTGTCGGATGACCGCTTTCCGCGCATCCGACGCCACCTCGCGCACGACCCCACGCGTCGGGAAACTGCGATCCGCAACCAAACCCTCGGCCACCGCCGGCTCCGGGCCGTCCTTGGAACAACCCATGGGAAACCCCAGGCCAACGCCTGCCACGCAAAGGAACACCACCCATCGTTTCATTTCGGTCATCGCATCCTCCTGTCATCGCCCCCCGGCGCGGATCGCATTCACCGCCGCCATCACCTGATCGACACATTCCGAACGCGTCCCCCGCACAAAACCCCGCACCCGACCCTCGCGATCCACGATCGCGATACGGTCAGCGTCCACGTAGCCACCAGGCATCGGGTTGTATTGGCCGCTCTCATCCACTTGGAGGAAGCTCTTCCGCAACAGCCCATGGACAGCCACCGGTTCACCCGTGAGGAACATCCACTTGCCGGCGTCCGCCTTGAACTTGGTCCCAAAATCTTTCAAGGCCGCCGGAGTATCCCCCTTCGGATCCACGCTGATCGAAACCAGACTCACATCCTTCGCGCCCGCCACGGCTTCCTGGATCCGGGCCATGTGGTGACTGACCTGCAGGCACGTGGCCGAACAGGCAGTGAAGACGAAACTCACCACCAGCACCCGCCCCTTGACGTCCGCCTCGGTCACCGGACGTCCCAACTGATCCACCAAGGCGAAATTCCCCACGCTCTGATCCGCCGCAGCGGGCATCAGCAACAGCTCAGGCCGGCGCCCCGCATAGAAACCGCCAATCATGGCTCCCGCCACCAGCAGCACGAAAATGCCGCCCAGGACGAAGCGCGCCGTACGGGATTCCGGTTCTGACGACTGCGGCGTCATCGAAGCCGTCCCTCGAACCCCGCCTCGGAAACTGCCTTCAGCAAGGCAGCCGTCTGCACGCGGTTCGTATCGTACGCAACCACCGCCGTCCGGTTCGTCAGGCTGACTTCCGCCGAGCACACCCCAGGAACCCGACGCAACTCCGAGGTCAACCCACCGGCACAGCCATCACAATGCATGCCGGTCACATCAAGCGTCGCGGAGCCATTCGGCACCGCCGACACCCCCCGATCGACCGGGCGCAACTTCCACGCCACACCCGCCGTGCCCACCAATCCAACCACCGCCGCCGCGATCAATCCCAACTGCTTCGACTTCATGTCCGTTCTTTCTCTCGTTCCGGTGGCCTAAGGGAGCATCCAAACACCCCCCAGCGCAACCTTGTGTTCCCCGAGGGCGAGCCTACCCCCGTCCTACCACACCCCGCCGCGGCAATTTGCCGCACCTCGCCCTACCCCCCCGACTCATGCATGGAGTGAAGCTGTGCGCAGGCGGCCTCAACAACTCCGAACCACCGGGTCAATCATGACAGATTGTGAACTGGGACGCGATCCCGGCTTTGCCTGCTGCCAGTTTGTCAGGAGGAGCGT
>JBIKWS010000720.1:0-2818 GCA_044356195.1 Cyanophyceae cyanobacterium | reverse complement strand
TGCGATACCGATGAACTGAAGAGTCGCTTGTTCAGTCCGAGCCACGGATCTGTAGGCCGGGTGCCCTCACCCGGCGCATGCCTTGAAAACCGTAGACGCGCTGTAGACCACCAGTTCACTGCTGCATAACACCCGTTCCATAGCGGGTCGGTTCTCCGCGTATGATTGCTGCCGCATGGATACGGCCAAACCACTTCCCAAAAGCGACGCGCACGTCGCCACCCCGTTCACAGGAAAGTTTGCCTTCCACATAACTTCCTGTGTCCCATTCAGTCCCGAGCCACGCAATGTCCGCCCTGGAACCAACACCGCCTGTCCCTGAGCCACCCAGCCCGGCGCGCGCCTTCCTCCATCGCTGCCTGCTCGTCGACCTCGAAGTCACACTGGCCGGCCGGATCACACACATCGGTGCGATCCTCGGCGACCGACGCCAATCCGGCACCCAGGCCACCGGGCTCGCGTTCCTGGACACCTTCGCCCGCGAGGCTTCCGCGGTTCTCGGCCACAATCTCGCCGACCACGACCTGCCCCGACTCCGCGCCGTCAGCCCAGACCTGCCGATCCACCTCCTGCCGGTCATCGACACCCTGATCCTCTCACCGATCGCCTTTCCGTCGAACCCGTACCACCGGTTGGTGAAGGACTACAAACTTGTCCGCGAAAGCCAGAACGATCCCGTGGCCGACGCCCGCCTCGCCGGGACGCTGTTCCTCGATCAATGGGAAGCGCTGGAGCGACTGCACGCCGCCCACCCCGTGCTCTTCACCGCGCTCCACTTCCTCCTGGCAACGGGCAACACAACTGAGGACCGCATCGCCGCGGGGTTCGAATGGCTCTTCGGACTCATCGCCCGCAATGCTGTTATCCCCAACTCGGACCGCGGCCGCCGCGCCGTCCGCGAATGGGTGGACCGCCACGCGTGTCCTGCGGCCGGCATTCCCGAGGAAGCCTTCGCGAATCGTGAACAGCGTCAGGCCCTCGCCTTCGCCCTGAGCTGGCTGGGCGTTGCCGGTGGCAATTCGGTGCTCCCGCCATGGGTGCGGAAACGGCACGCCAACGCCGCCACATGGATCCGGCGCTGGCGTTGCCAACCCTGCTCCAACCGCGAATGCCCCTGGTGTTCCAAACACCACGATGCCCGCGTCCAGCTGAAGCAATGGTTCGGCTTCGACGACTTCCGCGCCGAACCCCGCGCCCCTGACGGCTCCAGCCTCCAACGGGCCATCATCGAATCCGGTTTCCGCGACGAATCCCTCCTCGCCATCCTCCCCACCAGCGGCGGCAAATCCCTCTGCTTCCAGCTCCCGGCCCTCGTCCGCTACCAACGCGTCGGCAGCCTAACCGTGGTCATCTCCCCGCTGCAGGCGCTGATGAAGGACCAGGTCGACGGACTCATCCGGCGCACGGGCAATCCCTGTGCCGCCGCGCTCTACGGCCTGCTCACGCAACCGGAACGGAGCGATGTCCTGCGGCGGATCCAGATGGGCGACATCGCCGTGCTCTACGTCTCACCCGAGCAGTTCCGTAACCGTTCCTTCCGCAGCGCCATCGCCACCCGCGAGATCGGATGCTGGGTCTTCGACGAAGCCCATTGCCTCTCGAAGTGGGGCCACGACTTCCGCCCGGATTACCTCTACGCCGCCCGATTCATCCGCGAGTTCTCCGCATCCGTGGGAGCCGACGTCGCCCCGATCGCGTGCTTCACCGCCACCGCCAAGCAGGAGGTGAAGGACGAGATCCTCGCCCACTTCCTGAAGGAAACCGGACGCCAACTCCACGCCTTCGAAGGCGGCGTCGAACGGGCGAACCTCCAGTTCGCCGTCGAGGAGACGGGCGAACATGGGAAGCTGGGCCAGGTCCGCGAACTCCTCGCCGAACACCTTTCGCCGGGTCGCGGCGGCAGTGCCGTCGTCTTCCGCTCGCGGCGCAAGTACACCGAGCTCACCGCCGAATTCCTCCGGTCCAACGGCTGGGCCTGCGAGCATTTCCACGCCGGCCTCACCCCGCCCGAGAAGAAACGCATCCAGGACGAGTTCATCGCCGGCCGCGTCCAGGTCATCTGCGCCACCAACGCCTTCGGCATGGGCATCGACAAGGACGACGTCCGCCTGGTCATCCACGCCGACACGCCGGGGTCCCTCGAAAACTATCTCCAGGAAGCCGGCCGCGCCGGTCGCGACGGCCACAACGCCCGCTGCGTCCTCCTCTTCGACGAGGAGGATTGCGAGGCGCAGTTCCGCCTCGGAGCCATGTCCGAACTCGGCCGTCGCGACATCGCCCAACTCCTGCGCGGCATCCGCAAGGCCGCACGCGGTCGCGACGAGGTTGTCCTCACCACGGGCGAACTCCTCCGCGACGAGGATCTCGAAGTCGGCATCGATCCCGCAGGCAACATGGCCGACACCCAGGTCCGCACGGCCATCGCGTGGCTCGAGCGCGCGGGCTTTGTTGAACGGAACGAGAACGTCACCTCGGTCTTCCAGGCGCGCCCGCTGGTGAAGACCCTCGAGGAAGCCGAGCCCATCATCGCACGGCAGAACCTCCCCAACACGGTGTCCACGCTCTGGCTCGCGATCCTCCGCGAGATCATGAATTCCGCCCCCACCGACAACCTCACCGTCGACCAACTCGCGTTGTTGCCGGAGTTCTCGGCCCTGCATTCCCAGCGCCCACCCGAGGCTTCCGGTCCCGGCTGGGTCTCCGCCCGCGTGCTCCGGGTCCTCGACGACATGGCCAAGGCCAACCTCCTGAAGCGCGACACCCTCCTCACCGCCTATGTCCGCCACAAGGTGACCGACCACTCCACGCTTCGCCTGGA
>JBIKWS010000719.1:0-2819 GCA_044356195.1 Cyanophyceae cyanobacterium | reverse complement strand
GTGCCGCCAGCACGAGTGCGGCGGCGATGCCCGCGACGACACGCTGGAGGCCCGACCAATTCACATCAAGAAGATGGAGATTTAATCACGAGTAAGGCAAGTGGGATTTCAAAAATTAGACTCGAGGAGTGCCCGGATGGCGGACGCGCGGTTCTCGACGCCGAGCTTCAGGTAGATGTGTTCGAGGTGCTTCCGGACCGTCGGGTGGCTTCGGTCAGGGGCGGGCCTCCGTAGCCTGCGGTCAGCGGAACCAGTTCGTAGCCGAGTTGGCGGAAGGCTTCGCGCTGGGCCGACTCGATGTGGGCGCAGGTCTTCCAGGCGGACTGGATCCGCGGGACGAGGGCATTAAGGCGGTTGAGGTCCTCGGTCGTGAAGGGATCGGTGGTCCGGAAGACGGCCAGGGAAACAATGCGTCGGGCGTCGATCTCGATTGGGGCGATGAGTTGGTGACGGATGCCGAAGGCGGCGTAGAAGCTGCGGTACAGATCGGTCTGTTCGAAGTCGGTGCCCGTGTCGTCGAGACGCAGGGCCTGGTGGGCGGCGCCGTTGAAGTAGGCGTTGAGGACCGGATGCTGATCTGCGTGGCGGAGGAACTCGGGGAAGAGGGCTTCGGCTCCCGGGTTTTGGGCGTTGTTGATGCCAAACATCCAACCAGCGGCGAGATCCATCTCGTCGCAGGTCACGACCTCGGCGCGGACGAGTCGTGCGGTGGTTTCCACGGCACACAGCGCGACCTGCCGTCGGGTCCGGCAATCGTCGAAGTCGAGGGGCACGTGTGGGGAAGGAAAGGACATGGGACCGGCCTGTGGTGTGTTGCGAGGGATGCTGGGACGTGGAGGCGGTTCCATGTCAACCGGCGGATTCGTCATTCCGCGAATTGGAGGATCCGGGGGGATCTGGGCAGGATGCAGAAGTACAAGCCCGTCTGACGCGAACAACCCTCCGGAAGAAGTGGATCGATCAGCCTGTCGAACCAGGTCAGGATGCCTGCATGCACTGGATAGAAGCCGCATTCGTTCTGGTGGGCATCGCGTTCGTTGCTGCGGGCATCCGCGCTTCCCTGTGCGTCGGCCGTGCTGCGCGCCGTTTCGGGGATCAGTTGGGAAAGGCCCTGTCCGTGAAGGATGATTCCTGGGCTGCGCTGGACTGGGGTGATCACTGGGAGCTTCCGCTCTGGAACTTCTGGAGCGAGCCGGCTGAGAGACTTGCACGTCTGGACCCGGAGTTTGCACGACTTCGTCGGAAGGCCGTTGGCGGGACCCGGGTGCTGCTCGTGGTCGCGGGTCTGTTCATCCTGGGGAGCGTGGTTGCAGTGATTCTGGCGGCTCTTCTTTGAACGCGAGCGTGCTGGGCTCTAGACGTGTGGTCGTCGAAAGCCGGTGACTCCCGATCCCAGCGCGGCTATTCCCCGCCGGTCGTCTCCGTCGCGAGGCCGACCTTGTTGAGGTCGAGTTGCTGGAGGAGGTCGAGGACGGAGATGACGTACTGGTAGTCAACCGAGCGGGCACCCTTCACGACGAGGGCGATTTTGGGATCGTCGGTGATCTGGCCGGAGTTCTGGATGCTGCCGGAGGGCTACGTGCCGAACCTGTCGTTGCCTTCGCGAAGTTCGTTGTCCGAGAAATAGGTGTGGCTGTCCGTCTGGATCAGGCCCTTCAACGTGACGGTGAAATTCGTGTCCGCGGAGCTGAAGCGGATGCCCGTGGACCCGAGGCTTACGATGGGCGTCTTGGCCGCCTTGACGCGCGCGGCCTCGGATTCAGCAGCGGTCTTCTCTTCGAGGTCCTTGAGCTTGCGGTCAAGTTCGACCGTCGTCGGCGCGTCATTCGCGGTGACGGCGATCTCCGGGAGGACCTTCCCGCCGGCCTCGATGGCACCCAGCTTCTGTTCCAGTTCGGCGATCCGTTGCTGGAGCTTCCGGTTGACCTCGTCGTTGACGGCGTTGGTGCGGGCCGCCTCGCGCTGTTCCAGCTGTTCAATGCGCAACAGGAGTTGGCGGATGAGCTCCGGATCGATGGCCGCAGGTGTGGTCGTCGTCGCCGGAGCGTTGGTCACGGTCGCGGTGGACGGGGCTGGCACCTGCGCCAGTACCGGTCCCGTGGCCAGCAGGGCGGCAAGGACGGCTGCGGCGGCGGAACGTGTGGATGTGGAGTGGGACTGTGTCTGTGGGTGCTTCATGGCTCTGGTCTGCTGACGGCACCGGACTGGGTCGGGCTTCCAAGGGGTTGCCTGGTGGGTTCAGATGTTCTGCGCGATGGCCTGCAGATACCGGTACTCGACGAGGATGGTCTTCAAGGCCGCCACCAAGGCGTCGACCTGCCGGTGGAGGGGCGCGAGTTGCGGGGTCTCCAAAGTGATCTCGAAGGGCGGATGGGACAGGCCCGGGATCGATTGGAGCATTCCAGGGTAGCCGTCATGGATGACGCCGGACTCGGCGTTGAAGCCGTCGATCCGCGCCCCGTGATTCCGCGGGAGGTACCTTCCTGCCTCGAGCAAGGCCGGGCGGATGAGGTGGTCGGAAAGAACGTTGCCCTTCACGAACCCGTACAGCCCGTGGCTGGTGTCGTCCGAGTGCAGGGTGATGATCCCGTGGAAGGACTGCATCCAGATCTCTGATTCGAGGAAGCGCACTTCCGGTTGGTCCGACTGTTTCCAGAATTCGCGGTTCAGGTCGCGTCCGCTCCGTGCGTGCTGGGTGTTGTCCTCGAAGCCGGTGGGATTGCACACGGGGTAAATGAAGAGCGCGTACCCCTCGGCGATCCCGGGTTCCTGTTCGAGGGCCTGGAGAAGCTTTGGCAAGGCCAACGCTCCTTCCGGTT
>JBIKWS010000072.1:0-10058 GCA_044356195.1 Cyanophyceae cyanobacterium | reverse complement strand
CGAAGATCTGCCCCAACGCAAACGCCACCCGCTGCCGCAACGGATCCGCACCGTTGATCGCCTGGTTCAGGAACTCCGCCTGTTGCGGAGCCAGGTTGTTCGAGGCGTCCGTCGAAGCCGCGTGCATCGACACTGGCGCCTGCAATTGTTCATCGATCCACGCCTCAAAACCGATCGACTGGAGGTGGGCGATGTCCTGCGCATCCGGCCCCCAGCTCGCCTGCTCCAGAAAGCGGCCGGCCGCAAGATGGCTGACCACCGGAGCCGCGTGCTGCACCGCCTCCACCCACAACGCCGAGGTCGTCGGCCCCGGAACGGGATTGTTGACGCGGAACGCCACCGCTCCCGCGGGGGTTGGAACAACATCCAAGGCCCCACGGATCTCGGTCGGCGAAACATAGAGCGTCGGAACCGCCACTCCGTTGACGGTCAACTGCGAACCCGGAACGAACCCGGCACCGGTCAGCGTCACCTCCTGCGGACCGTGATGCAGCACCGGTGGTTCGGCCGCGGCGATCACCGCCACCGGACTCAACAGGGTCACCGTGGACTGTGCGGACACCAGGCTGTTGGCCACGCTCGTCGCACGCACGAACACCACGTTCGTCGCCGGCACCACGACCGGCGGCAGGTAGATCCCGTTCGTCCCGATGTACCCGAATTCGTCCGTCCCGCCGGGAATGCCATTCACACTCCAGACCACCCCCGGATCCACCGCGTTCCCCACGGTTGGCACGAACGTCTGGGTCGTTCCAAGACGCACGCTCGCGGTCGTCGGGAGCACCTTCACCGTCACCTGCGCGACCTTCAGCGTCAGCGGGTGCGACGGGGACCCACCCGGGGCCGGATTATAGACAACCACCGTCGTGCTTCCGGAATTCGTACGCGTGGCTTGAAAGACAACCTGGTTCGATGTCACCGACAGCGGCGGCATCCAGACGCCGTTGTAGACCACTTGCGCTCCCGGCACGAATCCCGTGCCGTTGATGGCCACCGTGAATGTCCCCGCGTTCACCGTCGAAGGCGACAGCGAGGTCAGCACCGGAATGGGATTCTGCCACCCAACCACCGCGCTGATCGAAGCCGCCGGATTCGTGATCGAAGCCGTCACGCTCAGGCTCACTCCCGGATTCGCCACGGGTGCCGTGTAGAGACCGGAAGACGAAACCGTCCCGAGGAATGCGTCACCCCCAGGAACACCGTTCACCGACCAGAACACAGGCCCATTCGTTCCCTGGGTGGTGGCCGTGAATTGCAGTGTGTTCCCGGAACGGACACCCGCCACCGCCGGTGCCACCGTGATCAAGGCAGGCCCGGCATGCACCGGCACGCCAACGAGGAGGGCCACCAGCATAAGCCAGTGTCCATGCCTCGAACGGCGGAAAACGGACATCCAGGAGAAAGGTCGGCGTTCGGCAACCATCCCCACATCCTATACTTAAGTACTACCCTCACCAGCACATTCCCGGCGGTTGCAATAAATGATAAGAATTACCCAAAGGCCTCAACAAAAACGGGGCAGCGCCGTCCTTGTCACCAATACAAAACCACACCACTGCGAAGAAATGACGGCTCCTCCATCAACATGCGGACAGCAACGTTCTCCTCGTATCGACATCCGGATATGAGGGCGATGAGGACATCGCCCCTCCGAAGCCGTGCTTCAATTGGGGTATTCGCTGAATCCATGACACCAAGGCATCTCCCACTTCTCTCTCCCCTCCGAAACCCGTCTCCGGGCATGCTGCCCCCATGGACGAGTTCAACAATCCCTTCGCCGGATTGGACGCCAAGGGCCTGCCCCCAGGGAATCCGAACCTCCCGGCAACCCCGGCTCCCAAAAAGAACCGGGGCCGCGTCGACATCATCCGTCAGAAGGCCGGTCGCGGCGGCAAGACCGTCACCGTTGTCACGAACTTCGTCGGCATCGGCCTCCCCGAGAAGGAAGCCCTCGCCAAGAAGATGCAGAAGGCCTGCGGGACCGGCGGTACCGTCAAGGACGGCCAGATCGAGATCCAGGGCGACCAGCGCGAGTCCGTCAGGCGCATCCTCGAAGAAGCCGGCTTCCGCCCCGTCTTCGCCGGGGGTTGAGCGCCATCCACTCTGGCAACTGGCATCTGGTCACTGGAATCTCCTTCTGCAGGCCGCATGCCCCCACGCGGCGCAGGCTTCAAACTTGAATCTTCAAACTCCCAACTCCTAGCCACTGGGAACTGGAGACTGGGAACTGGCAACTCCCCCTACAGCCTCCTCACGTCGGCTACGCCGTACGAGGTCACGAAGCAGATCCCCGCTTCAATCCTTCGCCCCATCAGGTCACTGTCGTCCGCATGTGGCGTTGCCTGATTCCTTTCCTCCTCTCCGTGCCGGTCGCGGCCGCCTCGCTCCCCGAGGTCCGCGTCACCGCCGATGACACCGTCATCACGCAGTCCTGCCGGATCGTCATCCCGCTCGGCACGGTCCTCAGCGACGCCCGGACCAACGGCGTGATCCAGATCGCCGCGGACAACATCACCGTGGAATTCGCTCCGGGCTCCCGACTCCTCGGTGCCCCCGACTCCGCCGACGGTGATTCCCTGCGCGGCATCGGCATCCGCATCCAGGGCCGCAGCGGCGTCACCCTGAAGGGCGCCCACGTCCACGGATTCTTCAACGGCGTGGTCGCCACCGACTGCGACGGTCTCGTCCTCGACGGCGGCGATTACTCCGGGAACTACCGCCAACGCCTCCGCTCCACGCCACAGGCCGAGGACGGCGCCGACTGGCTTTTTCCCCACAACAACGACCAGCAGAAGTGGCGCGACCAATACGGTGGCGCCGTCTGCGTCGAGAACGCCTCCCGCGTTGTCATCCGCAACCTCACCATCCGGCGCGGCCAGAACGGCCTGATCCTCGATCGCGTCAACGACTCGCAGATCTACGACAACGACGCCTCCTTCCTGTCCGGCTGGGGCCTCGCGCTCTGGCGCAGCAGCCGGAACATCATCACCCGAAACGCCTTTGACTTCTGCGTCCGCGGCCACTCCGAAGGCATCTACAACCGCGGCCAGGATTCCGCCGGCATCCTCGCCTTCGAGCAGTGCAACGAGAACACCATCGCCGAGAACTCCGCCACCCACGGCGGCGACTGCTTCTTCGGATTCGCGGGCCGCGAAGCCCTCGGCGAACTCTGGATGGAGGAACAGCGCACCCGACTCCGCCGCGAAACCGGCAAACAGGACGTGGATGCCGTCATCGAGATCCCCGCAGAAATCGCCCGCAAGTTCTCCGCGCTCGGGTGCAACCGGAATCTCCTCATCGGAAATGATTTCTCGTACTCCCCCGCCCACGGCATCGAGATGACCTTCAGCGAGGGCAACGTCTTCGCGAAGAACCGTCTCGTCGAGAACGCCATCTGCGGCGTCTGGGGCGGCTATTCATCGGACACCCTCATCGCGCAGAACGAATTCACTGCAAACGGAGGGCTCGCCTACGGCCTCGAACGCGGAGCCATCAACATGGAGCACGGCTCCAACAACCGGATCCTCCGGAACACCTTCCTCAACAACAAGGCCGCAATCCACCTCTGGTGGGACAACGACGGCGCCCTCTTCAAGCTGCCCGGCGTCGCCGGCAACCTCCGCGGCATTTCCGGAAACGTCATCGCGGAAAACTCCTTCCAACTCGACGACCGCCATCCCTTCCCGCGCAACAACGATCGCGATCGCCTCATCCTGCTCCAACTCCGCGACGACGGCACCAACCACATCCGCGACAACTCCTACATCGCCAACACCGCCAGCATCTCGATCACCAACGGCGTCGAGTTCGCCGTCAAACCCGGTGCCGAACCCACCACCCATGGCCAACTCGGGAAGTGGTCCATTCCCAAGTACAAGGTCCTCGGCAGCAAACGCCCGGTCGGCGCCCGCAAACACCTGCGTGGCCGGAAGAACATCCTCCTCGATGAATGGGGCCCGTGGGATCACTCCGGCCCCTTCGTCCGTCCTGTCGGCAACGACCGGGGCGTTCCCGCCTGGGAAATCTTCAACGTCCCGAACTTCGCCACGCAACTCGCCGCCCCCTTCGCCACCCTTTCCCGCGAACCCGGATCGAGCCCCCAATCCGAGATTGTGCGCATCAACGCCGCCGCAGGAATCACCTCCTACAAACTGGCCCTCCGCGGCCGCGGACTCGACCGCGTCCTGTCCGGCCAGATCCTCAAGACCCCGTGGGACGTCACCTTCTTCTCCTGGCGCAACGGACCTGATCCCCGCACCAACCTCGTCGAGTGGCGCGCCCTGGCCGCGAAACCCGAGGCCGTCTCCGTCCAACTGGAATCCCTGAACTTCGCCTACGGCGGCCGCGGCCCACGCGACCTCAAGCTCTCCGACGACGTCACCCGACGCGGCCCTGCCGGCGAACGTTTCGGCATGATCGCCAGGACCTCGCTGCCGTTGACCGAAGGCAAATGGCGGATCGTCACCAGCAGCGACGACGGCGTGCGCATCCGGATCAATGGAAAGGTTGTCCTGGAGAACTGGACCTGGCACGGCCCCGAGCGCAACGAAGCCACCTTCGATCATCCGTCCGCCACCACCCAGGCCGAGATCCTCGTCGAACACTTCGAGATCGACGGCCACAGTGAGCTCAAGCTCGACCTCGAACCCGTGCGCTGAACGGGCGCATCTGGACACTGCCCCCTTTGGAAGGGATTCGGGGCGGCGATGTCCTCATCGCCACAAGAATGGCTTTGGAACGGCGACGAGGATGTCGCCACCCCGTTGCATGAGGGGGCAGTGGCACGATGCCCCCCCCTTCATCCACGCTCCAATTCGGGCTGGCCATTGGCGGCGGGGACCGCATTATTTGGTCCATAGAACTCCCCTTGGATCATGAAACGCTTACTCGGCCTTAATCCGAATCGCGCCAAACAGGACAGCGGACGCGGCGGCTTCACCCTGATCGAACTCCTCGTCGTCATCGCCATCATTGCCATCCTCGCCGGCATGATCCTTCCGGCGCTGGCCAAGGCGAAGCAGAAGGCCCAGCAGACCAAGTGCACCAACAACCTCCGGCAACTGGGACTCGCCCTCACGATGTACGTCACGGAGTACAACCGGTACCCCGGACACTACCTGGTCGCCAACGGCCAGGTCGTCTACCCGTCCCGTCTCCTGCGCTACACCGGCAGCAACATGGCGGTCTTCAACTGTCCCACGGAGATTCCCCGGTACTATTACACCAACAACCCCACCACCCAGCGACCCATGACCGTCACGCCGAACACCGGGTTCTGCTACGGCTACAACGACTGGGGTGGCGTCTCCGAGTTCACCAATCCCTACCAGGGCCTCGGCGGCGACATCGGCGGCGGAACGGCCGCGTGGAACATCGAACCCAAGGAATCCCATGTGAAGGTGCCCTCGGACATGATCTGCATGGCTGACAGCCGATCGGATGCGACATGGGACTCCGCGATCGACCCAGCCGACGGGGCTCCCAACGGTCCCGAGCAATCCGAGTGGCCCAGCAGCCGTCACGGGGGAAGCGGCACTCCCAAGCCGGGATCCGTGGCGCGAGGCGTGAAGTCCAGCAACGGCGGCGGTGCCGTGTTCATGTTCTGCGATGGCCACGCCGAGTTCATCAAGCAGAGCGTCGCCGTCTCACGCGATCCCAACATGCGCCGCCGCTGGAACGCCGACAACGAACCCCGGCTCACGCAATAGACCGTCCAGCCACCCATTCCCGGCGCAAGGCATCCACCAGCGCCGCCAACGCCCGGACCGTGCGCCCTGCCCGTCCGGGCGCTTTCATTGGATGGGCGTCCGGATCACCGCGGATCGCCGCGGCCGCTGCCTCTGCAGTCCCTGGCCGACGCTTCAGCCGATGGGCTGCCAGCAGCCGCAGATCGATCGGAGGCTGCAACGGCTTCCAGCCTTCCTGGGCCAGCAGTTCCCAACTGAACCCACCCCATCCGGCCAACCGATCCTCGGGCCTGAAAAACTGCTCCCACGCGGTCAGGACATCGGCCATCGACTGGCCTTCCAGCAATTGCTCACGCGGCACCTCCAGGTGCTCCGCGGCGCTCGGCGCCAGCATCCGACGCGGCGCCGCAAACGCCTGAAAGACCTCCCCTGTGGCCGGTCGGATCGCCGCCAGGTGGAGCAACTCGGGAACGCCGGGAACCCCGCTCCCACGCCGGTGCGCATTCGCTTCCCCCGCCACCACCACCAATCTCGGCCACAGGGATTCAAGATCCGGAACCCCACCCGATTCCCACCACGGGGACGACGGTCGCAACCGGCGCCGCGCCGGCTCGGTACGCGACGCCGTCGCCGCCATCTGACGCTCCACCATGGAATCAAAGGCACGGATCAATGGGGCGAAGCGCGCCTCGTCCCGTTCGAACGCCGCCAGCACCTCCACCACCGCTTCCACCGTGGCCACGCAATGCTGCGCGGGTTCGCGTCGGATGCGGTAATTGCCGGGCTTCCGCGGCATGAATCCGATCCGCGGCAGGGTCCGCAGCTGCGGATTCAACCGGACCATCTTCCGCGCCTGCGGCCACGTGCCATCGATCACGATCAACGTCTTCGGGGGCGTCTCCAGGGCATCGGGAGCCACCGCACCCTCGCCAGGAAAAAGCAACGCCGTGCCCGGCTCAGCCATCAACGCCTCGATTCGCGGATGCCCCGCAAACTCCACGCCTTCGTACAATTCGCTGCCAGCCAGACCCAGGTGCGCGATCCGCGCCGTCCCGATGGACACACGCGACTCGCGCGGATGCTGGAGGAACACCACCCGTGTCTGCACGGCCAGCGGTTCCAGCGCCGAACACCAGCACGCCGACAGCGGACGCCAGCAACGCCCGCACGTCGCGCGCGCAATCGGCAGGGTCCCTTCGGCTCTTTCCTGACTGGTATTCGATGACGATGACACCGCCGCCAGCCTCGCACCCCGTCCCTCACCCTTGAAACTTCAATCTCCCCCAACACTCCACCAGCGCATCGATTGCGCGGGCACGGTGACATCGACCTCGATCGTGTGATCCCGGCCAATCCCCGCCTGCGTGCGGGTCCCGTCGGCATCCACCAACTGGGCCGTCTCCTTCAGGCCCGTATAATACAGGTTCACCCGAAGCTTCCGCGTCACGGCCGTCTCCAGCGGATTGAACACAACCAGCATCCCCTTCTCCTTCAGCTGGGGATTCACGTGCAGCATCCAGTCGAGATCCCGGGCGTCCGCCCGACGGCCATGGATGACGTCGCTTTCCAGGATGTCGCGGTGCTGCTTGAACCAGTCGACCTTCGATTTGACCATGGCCTTCGTCCGTTCGGTATCGAACAAGCGCGGACCGCGGTAACAGGCCTGCACGCCGAGCGCGAGGTTGCTCTCGATCATCCGTTCGTAGTGGTCGAGATGCTGGTCGAGCGGCTCGATCGTGGCCGCTGCACCGCCACCCTGATACTCCGTCAACGGAACGAACATCCACCCCATCGACGGCAGCTTCTGCCACGTGCCGTCATAGATGTTCTGCCGGGTGTGGATCACCTGCTGGGCACGCGGCAAGGACCAGTTCACCTCCCGATATCCCATGCCGGTCTTCGTCGAACCGCCCATGAAGTAGTGGTCCGGCACGTTCAGGTAGATGCCCTCCGCCCGACACCACCGATAGAACTCGGCGATCAACTGCCACTGGTTCCAGCGCGAGTCCTCCAATCCCCGATGCGCCGGATGGTTCGTCGCGGCGCACACATCGCCCGGATACGACCCGTCGTGCTCCAGCAGCGTGAACCCGCTCTTGCGATGGAACTCGTAGATCCGACGGAAGTAATTTGTTCCCCACTGGCTGCACAGGCAGGGCGAGTTCCCGAACGCGGGCTTCTGTCCCGGCGGCATCACGACGTCGTTGCCGCCGCCCACATGCCGCGACGCCAACAGCGAGTAACTGCCGATCTCGATGCCACGGCTCTTTGCGTGCGACGCGAACGCCTGCGCCTTGGCCATCGTGGCCGGGCTCTCGTTCTCCATGTCGAACCCGCTGCCAAAACTCAGGATCAACATCTCGAACCCGACCGCCGCACACTGCTCGATGGCATTGGTGACCGTCTGTCCGTTCGACGACACCACATGCATCATCAGCGGATTCTCCGTCGACCACGGGGCCACCGTCCGGTACAGCCGCCGCATCGCCAATCCGCAGCGTTCGCGGTCGGTGCTGTCCTGCGGCAGGACCCACGCCCGGAACGATTCAAAGCGTCCACCCGGTGCGATCTCCTGCGCCGGCCCGAGGTCCGGTCCCACCTCCAACAGGCAGGGCGTGCGCTTCTCGTAATTCACCTGCGTGTGGAAGTCGGGATCCGCCACCCACCGATACGACCGGCGGTTGGCCCCCGACGCCATCATGCCGCCGAAGGACATGTCCGTTTCGACGTGCACATTGGGCGGGATGCGCCCCTCGCTGAGTTCGTCCACTTCCGACGTGCGCTCCACCACGGCCAGCACCTCGCTCTGGAACCGATCCACGCGGACGACCTTGTCCGTGCCGTTCGCGACAGTGATCCATTTGCTGTACGCGGGAATCCCGTCGTAGAGCTCGTAGTGGACCGAGATCCGGATGTCGCGCGCCCCCGCCCCCGTCTCCGCCGCCGCCTTGGCCGCATCGAACTTCCCGAACACCCGCACCTGCGAAACCCGGCTGCGTCCCCACGCCGCACCCGCAGCAATCGAATCCGAGGTTCCGCCCGTGCGATCCGTCTTCCCGACACGCAACGCCGTCGGCGACGCACCGTCATGCGCGATCTCGAACAAGCGGGTGAACCGAGGCGGATCCTGCGCCGCGTCCGCGACGTCCCAGACCATCGTCGGCCCATCCCAGCGTGCCCGGATCCGGTACGACCGTGCCGTGTCGATGCCGCCATCGGTCGCGGCGAACTCGGGAACGCGCGCCAACAACTCGCGGCCGCCATCGCGCAACTCGAAATGCCCGTGCACCCCGCGATCACCGGGCCGCAGGTTCACCTTCACCACCTTCCCGCCAAAGACCAGACCGAGGCCCGGTCCCCAACTGACGTCCGCATCGGTCCCAGCATGGATCACCGCCTCGACCAGTGTCACGGGGCCACTCAGGGGGCGCTCGGCATAGCAGTGGGCTCCGACCAAGGCGTAGATTTCCCCGGCCTTTCCTTCGTTCTGGAAGCTGATCCGTTCCTCCCGCCGCGAAGCCCGCACGACCCACGCCGGGTCGAGATTCTTGAAGTCATCGCTCCACACCAACTCACGTCCGGCCGCCGAAGGAATCCCTTCCATCGCCAACACCGCAGGCCAGGCAAAGTCGAGTCTCAGCGTCGCACCCGTCGGCGGCCATTGGACATCCGGCGCATGATGACGCGTGCGCTTCCAGGCCAGACGTTCGGTCGGCACCCCGACCTCATGACCGACGTAGCGGAAGCTGGTCGGGTCCGCTCGCAACTGGGCAATCCACTCAGGCCGCAGGAAGGCGTAGTTCGGCTGTCCCTTCAGGCCACCTACGTCGAAGCGCCGGCCGTCAATTTCGACGATCGCCTCGGGCTTCACTCCGCGCAGCAGGCTTTCGCCCGTGCCCAGATGATCGAGCGCGACGGTCGCGGCGTTCGGCGCGATCCGGATCACCCGACGCAGGAGTCCGTTGCTCAACTCCAGTTCGCGGCCATCGGCGTTGGTGGTCACCCGAGCCTTGTACGGGGACGCATCCACGAGCCAATCCGTCGTCGTCGCCGGAAGACGCTCGGCAAGACACGGGCGGACCAGGAGTCCGACCGCCAACAGCAGGAGGGGGTATTTCATCAAAAGGTCTGTTCCAGACCCGGAATGCCACGAACGCATTCACCCCGACCAGCACCGATTCACTGAGCTCTGTGCTAAAGGCAAGGATCTCACGCGGAGGCGCCGAGCCCGCGGAGAGGGAAAGCCGCAAAAAACGAAAAGAACTCAAAAATGGGAACCGGATTGGCGCTCGCCCGGTTCGTTGCCGGCGTCACCGCCCCTTTTTGCGTCTCCTTGTGTTTTTTGAGGCAATACCCGTTTCGATCCTCCGG
>JBIKWS010000718.1:0-2826 GCA_044356195.1 Cyanophyceae cyanobacterium | reverse complement strand
CGTGGATCACGATTGAGTGGCCGCGCCCGATTTATTTCGCGGTTGGACGAAGCCGCGATGGAGGCCCGAGGCTATAGGAAAACTACTTCAGCCTGATCTGCCGAAGGGTGGGCTGGACGGAGGCATGAACGGTTGGAGGTGTTGTCCGGTGCTGGACTGAGCGGCGGAAATGGACGGCAGGGTGCGGATGGGCCTGGGTTTTGCCCTGCGGTCGGGCTCGGTCGGGGCTTCCATCGGAGAATGGCGCGAAGCGCCCCCCAGGCGTCGTCCGCATGAGATGCGGACGGCACCGTCCTCCGTGGCCGGGAGTGGACAGGACATGGCATGGGTTCATGAGGTGTCGCCGAGGGCCGACGGTTCCCCGAGTTGGATCCGGGCCCGTCGCGCACCTTCGGCCAGTGGCGTGAACTTCCCGTGCGCATCGAGACGTCCGATGCATTGGAGTTCGGCCGCGCCGCACCGAGGACATTCGGTCTCCTCGATGATGCGTGCTGGGCGACCCGCCACGGGTGCAAGGGCAACGTGCCATTGGGAAGCTTTCAGTGCCTCGCGCGCCAGCGGGAGCATCCGCTTGCGCCGGTTGTTCCCGAGCAGGCCGTAGTGCCGGATCTTGGTGAAGCCTTCGGGCAGGACGTGGAGGGAGAGGCGGTGGACGAACTCCACGCCTGAAAGGGTCATGGTCTTGAGGGCTGAGCCGTCGCGGTAGTCCTTGTACTTGAAGCTGACCGTCCGATCGGTCATGGCAGTGATCCGGGCGTTGGCGATGGCCACGCGGTGGGTATAGCGCCCGAGGTATTCCAGCACGGACTCCGGGCCGGTGACCGATCCTTTGGCGAAGACGATCCACTTGCGTGAACGCAGGCTGGCGATCAGTGCCTGCCATTCGCCGTCCGTCTTCCAGTCGATCAAGGTGCCTTCAAAGGTCAGCTTGTCGCGTCGGCGAAGTTCCTGAAGACCGTCGATGAACTTGCCGGCGAACATCGCGGCAACGGCGTGGACCGGGAAGAGGTAGCGCGCCTGGGCGGGACCGACCCATCGGTGGGAGCCGTCCCCGGAGGTTTGGAGTCCCCCGCCGGTGACCAGACAGTGGAGATGGGGATGGTCCATGAGGTTCTGTCCCCAGGTGTGGAGCAAGGCGGTGACGCCCAACTCGGCCCCGAATCGCTCGCGTCCGAACTGGAGCAGCGTGGCGGAGGCGGCGTCGAAGAGGAGGCGGTAGAGCAGAGCCTGATTCTGGAGGGCGAGTGGACGCAACGCCGAGGGAAGGGTGAAGACCCAGTGGTAGTACCGCACTGGCAGGAGCGACTCGCGCTGGGCCTCCAGCCATTGCTCCCGACGTTGCCCCTGGCAATCCGGACAATGCCGATCCCCGCATCCGAGGGGTCGCCAATGCGAGGATCGGCAAAGGGCGCACTGCCACAGCGACCACCCGACGCGGCCGGTATGGCAGTGACTCAGACGACGTAGGACGTGGAGGGTGTGCGGGGCCTGGGGATACAGACCGCTGAACTCCGGAAGGAAGCGTCGAAGGACGCCTCCCACGGAGGGACGGTCTTCTACCGGAGCCCCGCACCGGGGCGCCTCCATCAGCGTCGGGAATGGAGATCGGTGCGGATCAGGCCCAGGGGGCTCTTGATCTGTCCCATGCGCTCCTGACGGACATGCAGGTAGACGGCGGTGGTGGAGAGGAAGGAGTGGCCGAGGAACTTCTGGACGAGGGTGATCTCGACGCCGTTCTCGATGAGGTGGGTAGCGAAGCTATGGCGCAACCCGTGGATACCGCACTTGGCCGGGAGTTGGGCGCGACGGCGAGCGCGGTAATAGATGTTCTGTGCCGTGCCCTTGCAGATGGGGTCCTGATCAGGCCCCTGGGAGAAGAGCCACTGAGTGGGCCGATGGACGCGGTACCAGGTGCGGAGTTCGGTGAGGAGGTTGTCGCTGAGGGGAACGAGGCGCTCGCGACCGCCCTTGGCATGGGAGACCCGGAGTTGGAAGCGCTTGGAGTCAATGTCGGCGATGCGGACATGGACGGCCTCGGAGAGGCGAAGCCCGCATCCATAGACGGTCATGAGCAGAGCCCGGGCGAGCGGATCCCCGTTGGTGCCGAAGGTGAGGAGACGTTCGACTTCGTCGGGACTGAAGACGTGGGGAAGTGGGCGGGGACGCCGAGGGGTGCGGATCCCGGAGAAGAGGACGGGGACATCCTGATGGAGGAAGAGTCCGTAGAAGGACCTGAGGGACTTGATGGCAAGAGTGACGGAGTTGTCGGAGAGCTTGCGATCCTGGATGAGGTGGAGTACGTACGAGGCAATCTCCGGACGACCGAGGAAATCGGGCGAGGCGTTGTGAAACTTGGCCAGATCCGCGACCCAATGGATATAGGTCTCGACGGTGCGCTGGGAGACCTGGCGGAGGGTGAGGTGATCGATGAATTTTTGCCGTAGTGGCGTAATGGTTTTCATTCACCCGGAGCGTGTGCTCCGGGAGGCCCATGGCGTCCACTGCGGCGAAGCCCCCCGCGCAGCGGCTTCGTTCAACCAGTCGGTCCAGCGAACGGGCACCAGCCGGCACGCCGAGTGGCGATGCGAACGCGGTCGGCGGCGGGCTCCCGTCGCTGACCTTCGTCGTTGCCTACCGGGATGAGAAGCACGCCGCATCTGTCGCCCCGCTGGGGCTGGTAATTCCTCGGAACGCGGGACCCACGGCTGACGCCCTGAGCCTTATACACATCGTCACCTTGACACTGCCCGAGCAGAATGGAGTGCGAGTGTCTCGTCGGTTGGGATCTGTCTGTCGAAGTTTGTGCGGGTGGACCTTGGCCGGGAG
>JBIKWS010000717.1:0-2833 GCA_044356195.1 Cyanophyceae cyanobacterium | reverse complement strand
CCGATGGGTTCCGCGATTACTTCCGGCAGTTGACGGAGTATGAGCCCGCCCGGGCGGCGAAGTACGGCCTGCCGCACTACTGCTGGCTGTGCATCAACCCCAAGGAATCCGAGGACGTGGCCCTGGCGGAGTCGGTGATCGCCCTGATCCCGGAGTTCCTGAAAAAACCGACGGTGCTGGGCATCGGCGAGATCGGGTTGAACAAGAACTCGCGGAACGAGTTGAAGGTGCTCGAGATGCACGTCGATCTGGCAGCCCGGGAGGGGCAGTTGATCCTCGTCCACACGCCCCACCTCGAAGACAAGCTCAAGGGAACCCGGCTGATCCTGGATGTGCTGAAGTCGGATTCACGGATCCAGCCTGGACGGGTTCTGATTGATCATGTCGAGGAGCACACCGTCCGCATGGTCCTGGACGAAGGATTCTGGGGTGGGATGACCCTCTATCCGATCAGCAAGTGTACCCCGGCACGTGCGGTGGACATTCTCGATGTCTACGGCGGGGAGAGGCTTTGGATGAACTCGGCCTGCGACTGGGGTGAAAGCGTGCCGCTGGCGATCCCCAAGACCGCCCTCGAAATGCGTCGCCGGGGTTGGTCGGCGGAGTCGATCGATCGGGTCATCTACCAGAACCCGGTGCGGTTCCTGAGCCAGAATCCGCGGTTCCGGTTGGCGGAATGAAATGAAAAGGGCCGCCGGAATGTCGGGCGGCCCTTGTTCGATGGAGATTTGGTTCAGGCCTTTTTCTGGAACCGACGCAACGCCAGCAGCCCCACGGCGCCGACGAGGGCGAACCCTGAGGCGATGGTCGAGGCCTCGGGAACATCGGTGAAGAGCAGCGACGTGCCGCCGAAGTCAGCCGTGCTGAAGGTCACCAGCGTCAGGTTCAGGGAGGTGGGCCCGCCGACGGAACCGATGGGCTCGGCTGACTGGGTGGCGATGGCGAACAACTGGCCGAGGAAGGTGTTGTTGTTGGCGGATGGACTGGTGGCCCATGTGCCGCCGATGTCGGTATAAACGCTGGCTTCCAGGATTCCGGAGAACGGAACGGTCCACGCACTGGAATTGTCGATGTAGGTGGTTGCCGTGGCCGGGTTCATTCCGATGGTCACGCCCGTTTCTTCACCTGCGGTGGCTTCGAGGTTGTATCGCCCGATGATGAAGTAGCCGAAGTTTCCGACGCCGTCCGGTCGCGTCATGGTGACCGAGGTGGTGTAGGGCGCGTAGAGGGTGGGTCCGTCACCTGGGACGCTGGTCAGATCCGGGAAGCTCGAGAGAACATCGAAAGTGTAGACGCCCGGAGTGTTCGACAGCCGGATGACACCCAGTGACCAGTCGTAGAGATCACGGTCCGGCGTGACGGTCAGATTGAAGGTGTCTTCCAGCGGCACCCGAGGAGGAGGGCCGCCGATGAGTGGGGTGGCCACGAGGACGGAGGCCGCAACGGCAACAAGTCGTGAGGGGGTATTCATCCGATGTGCCTAAAAGCAGTTATAGAAACCGGGCTTCGGAGCCAAGAACCATTTCAGGGGGGCGCACCAAGGATTCTGGATTGAAGGCCGGGTGCCCTCACCCGGCGGTTTAGGGATGCGCCGCGTGGGGGCACGCGGCCTACAGAGGGAGTTCCCAGTTGCCAGAAGCCAGTTTCCAGAGCCAGCCGCCATCTGGGAACTGGGAACTGGCGACTGGGAACTCCACAAAAAGGGGCGGATCCCTGAAAGAGATCCGCCCCTGCGTTTGCGTTAACCCGCCCGGTTCCAACCGCGGCTACGGTCTGACCCGGGAAATCCGCGAAAAGTTTCCAGGTTCAGGAACCGATCGCCTTGGAGGCGTCCTCGGGAACCTTCACCTCGGTCGTGCCCACGCTTTTGATCTCATGCGTGGTGGTGCGGGCCATGTCCCGGTCCTCGCCGTTGAACGATACGGTTCCGGAAAGCTTGACCTCCACCTTGGTGAGGGAGCCGTCCTTGACCCAGAACTTGGCTGAGCCCTTGGCGTTCTTGGGTTCCGGAGCCTGTCCGCCGGGGCGGCCGCGCCCGAGGGACAGCAGTTCCTTGGCGCCCTTTTCGGTCAGGTCGCCGGAGATGACGCCGTCCGCGGATTTCAGTTCGCCGAGGTTCTCGACCATCTTGACCACGTCGTCGGCCGGCAATCGGGTGCGGAGCAGCATGGCACCCCGATTGCCGCGACCACCACCACCGCCGCCACCACCGGCGTTCCGGAGGTCTTCGGCGGTCTTCCAGCCCTCATCGGTCTTCAGGACGCCCTTTTCCCCCTTCATGACAGCGGTGGTGACCGTGCCCTCGCGCTCGGAAGTAACGACCGCGAAGCCACCCTTCTGGCTCTTGCCGGTGATGGTGGCTGGAGTCCAGTTGCCTCCCTCGATCTCGGTGGCGGTGGTCCAGGTGTAGTTCGGGGCGTCTGCGACCTTCTTGGCGGCGGCCATCAGGTCTTGTTTGGCGTCCGCGAAGCACAGGGCGGACGTAGCAATGGCGAACAGGGGAACGAGGAGGCGTTTCATGGATATGGATGGTTCAGGGACAAGACAGGCGTGATTTTCCTGAGTGACTGGGTCGGCCACGAACTGGTTACGAGCACTTCCCGGTCAGCTGAACCGCAACCGTTCCTCAACTTCGCGGATGCCCCGGGTCATCGGGATCTGCCGGCCGTCCTGGAGCAGCACGACGTGTTCGCCGGCGGTCATCGATTGCAGCTCGCGGACGCGGTCGAGGTTGATCACCGCGGACCGGCTGACCCGCAGGAAGTTCGGCGGCAATTGTCCCTCCAGCGCGGCGAGGGTGTCGCGCAGGATGTGTGTTTCCTTGCCGACATGC
>JBIKWS010000716.1:0-2838 GCA_044356195.1 Cyanophyceae cyanobacterium | reverse complement strand
CAGTCCCGCCAACAAATCCTTCGTGGTCGTCTTGCCGTTCGATCCCACGACGCAAACCACCGGCAGTGCGAATTCCGAACGGTACGTCGCCGCCATCCGGCCCAGGGCCAACCGCGTCTCTGGCACCGTCACCACGGCCACGTTTCCGGTCGATCGCGGTTCGCACCCTTCGGCCACCAGGATTCCCGCAACACCGCGGGCGACGACCTCCGGAAGGAAGTCGTGGGCGTCGAAACGCTCCCCACGCAACGCCACGAACAGGTCGCCCGGACCCGCCGTCCGCGAGTCCGTCGAGACACGCTCGAACCGCACGGCAGCACTCCCCGGACGGAGTGTTCCGCCCGTGGCCGTCGCCACCCAGTTCATGTCGCGTGTTTCCATGCGTCCCTCGTCAAAAGTCTCCGCCGACGTAACCCATCCGGCCCAATACCGAACCGAGATGCGCCCGGTCATCCCACGGGATGAGGACATCCCCCATCCGTTGGGTTGGGTGCGTCGCCTTGCCCGCAACGATCACCACATCGCCGGCACGGGCGGCGCCGCAGACCCGGCGCAACGCCTGATGGCGGTCCGCCTCGACCACCGCCATCGCCCGGGGACCACCGGCTGCGGCCGCGAACTCCGGTGCCCGGAACGCAAACTCCGCCGGGGCGAGATCATCCGTCGTCACCACCACCGCGTCCGCGAGGACACCGCACATCCGCGCCAGTTCCAGCATTTCTCCGCCGACGGCCTCCGGTCGGGGACCCGTCACCACGAACAGGCGTCCCTGGGTCATCTCCCGGGCGCACGTCAGCGTGCTTTCCATGCTGGAGGCGTCACACGCCGCATCCACAAAAAGACCAAAGGGCTGCCCCGCATGCACGGGCTCCAACCATCCCGTTGCCACCCGCAGGGTCGGAACCGTGGCCAGCAACCGGGCCATCGAGATGCCGGCGTCGGCCGCCATCTCCAACGCGCGGCCCAGGGCCGCCAGTTGCAGTCGGCCCGCCAACGGCGTGGCCACGCGATATTCGCGCCCTTCCCGATGCCACGAGCAGAAGCTCCCACGCGGCGACAGCCGCGTCGGCACCATCGATTCCGGAAGCACATCGCCGGCCTCGACGCGACGCCGGAATTCGACGCCTCGTGTCGACGATTCGGCCAACGCATCCTGGCCCAACTCCAGGACGCACGCGGTCCCACCGGTCTGCGCGTGGCGCGCCAGCTCGAGCTGAACGTGGCTGGCGTCCATGCCCGCGATCGCCCACGGATGGACACGATCCCCGGAAGCACACTCTCCCGGCGAAAACCGCGCGCAACAGCCCCCCGCGGCCCCCAGCAATTCTGTCAGAACACCTGCCAACCGGGCACGCGGCCCCGCCTGGCCCGCGACACCAAAGACGTCGATCCGACGCGAGGGATGATCGTGCAGAGCGGCCGCAATCCATCCGAGCGCCGAACAGGCATCGTCCACCGCCACGCACGAAGCGCCACGGGGAGCCGGAGTGGCCTCGTCCCGGACCACCGCCGCGCAACCGCGGTCGTGTGCGGCACAGGCCTGGAAAGGGTTCTCGCGCTGACGCTCCGGGAGCGAAACAAACAACATGCCGGGTGCCGAACTCCGGGAGTCCGTGGTCACGCCACGGATCACCCGGCGTCCTGCATTCCGGAAGCGCACAGGATCGTACTGCGCTCCGGGCAGATGGCTGAGGAGGTGGTCCAGCAACATGTCAGTTCACCCGCTGAGCGGGTTGGTTGGTTGTCAGCGCGAGATTGGTGAAGGTGTTCGTCCGCGGCGTCGATTGCAGCGCCAGGTAGCTGGCCGCCTGCTGCGCGATGCTCTTGAACACCGGCCCGCAGGCCTTCCCCCCGAAGTGGGACCCACCCCCACGCTTGGACGGCTCGTCCGCAAGAACCAGGATGCACAACTCTGGCTTCTCGGCCGGAAGGAACCCCACGAACGTCGCCGTGTATTTCTCGTTGCTCTGGCGTCGGGTCAGCGGATCCACCTTGTGCGCCGTCCCCGTCTTGCCAGCCACGTCAAATTCCTCGAGCGCCGTGATCTTCCCGGTGCCATCCGTGACCACGCTCCGCATCGCCCGGCGCAACTGCGCCGCCGTCTCCGGCCGGATCGCCGGCTCGGTGCCCGCACGCATCGGCCCGTATTGCGCGACCACCCGGCCGTCCTGCGTCTCGATCGAACGGACCAGCAATGGCTTCATCAGCTGGCCGTTGTTGGCAATCGCCGCCGCCGCCATCGCCGTCTGCAAGGGCGTGGCATAAAGCCCATACCCGTAACTCATCCGGCCCTGGCGCTCGACGTTCATGCGCTCCGGCTCCGGAATCCCGCCCGGGTGCTCCCCGCCCCAATTGTTCCGGCTCGAATACATGATGCCCGACCGTTGCAGGAACCCGAAGCGCTTCATGTACGCGATGAACTGGGCCGCCGACATCCGCAGGCCCAGTTTCGCCGCCGCCACATTCGAAGACTTCGCGAACGCCTGCTCGAAGCTCACCACGCCAAGCCCATGGCCTTCCATGTCCCGCACCGGCCTCCCGGACGGCGGCTGCCAACGCCCATGCTCGCAGTCCACCATCTCGTCAATGTTGCCGAGACCGAGGTCGAAGCCCGCCGCGTACGTCAGCATCTTGAACGTCGACCCGGGCTCGCTCGGCACCGTGATCGCGCGGTTCATGCGGTGGTCCACCGGGGCGAACCGGACGTAGTTCGGGTCGAACGTCGGCCGGTTGGCCATCGCCAGGATCTCGCCCGTCTGCGGACGCACCACGATGCACGTGATCGCCTTCGGATCGATCGCCTGCACCGCGTCGTCCAGCGCCTGCTCAACGATGCTC
>JBIKWS010000425.1:0-4280 GCA_044356195.1 Cyanophyceae cyanobacterium | reverse complement strand
AGGGTCGCCGGATCAAAGGTGAACTTGCGGTTGCGCTCGATCGCTTCGTCCCGGTGGCCCTGATAAAGGCCGCATTCCATCAGGATTCGGCTTCCGTTGACCTCAATGAGGTACATCGATCCAGTGGTGGTCCGGGTGGCCCCGAGGAAGTGGACGTGCATGGGGGGAGTGTGAAAGGAAGCGCGGAACACTCCAAGCCTGATGCCGCGGAACCGGCAAATCACCTTCAGGAGGCAGGCTTCTTCCACTCGGTGCGTTCCGGTTCCGGAAGACCAAGAACCCGGTAGGAAGTCCTGAAATGCATCTTGGCAACCTTTGGAAGCACCTCGGCTCCATGACGGGCCACGAACTCCCGGGCCGCCGCCTCCACCCCTTCCGAGGCCCCTTTGGGCAGCACCAACCCGAACTGCTCCCCGAGCAACCGCAACCGGGTCACGAATTCATCCCGCGCAAGAATGGAAGCCGCCGCCACCGCCGGGTCCTCTTCCGCCTTATGACGCTGGACCAACTCGATCGTCCGACCCGCGGTCATGAGTGCCTTCTCAACGGTGGCCTTGGACGCGGCAAACTGGTCGCTGATGGCCCGTACCGGCACCGGGTTCATCCGATGCTTCTGCCCCAGGAGGTTTTCGATCACCCGCGCATGGCCCCACGCCAGGATTCGGTTCACGCTCCCGTTCGATCCATGCATCCGATTGTAGGCCTCATTCCCGACCGCCACGATGTTCCAGACGCAGCCGGGGGTTTCCCGGATCTTCTTGGCCAACCGGGACACCTGGGCGTCGCTGGTGATGTTCTTGGAATCGCGGATGCCAACATCCTTCCACAGGGCGAGTACCTCCCGATTGACATAGACACCGGCAATGCACATCGGACCGAAGAAGTCGCCCTTGCCGGATTCATCGACGCCGATCCGGGGATCCAACCGACCAGGCTCCAGCGTGTCCTCGTATCCGAGTCGAGCGGACATCAGGACCTGCGGTTCGATGGTGAATTCGACGAAATCCTGGGTGCCCTTGCCCTGGACCACCAATTTGCCGGATTCGTAAAAGGTGACGTGGAGATCCGGCTTCGCGCCGCTGAAGCGCGCATGAGGGACGTCCCGCAATTGGAACGATCCGTCACGGACGATAGGTTCGAGACGGGCAGCCTCTTCCGGAGTGAGTTTCGCCGTGTAGGTGGTCACCGCGTACTCTCATTCGCAACCAGTTTGGCCTTCTTGTCGAGCCGCAATTTCCCAGCGGCGTGCAGTGGACGAAGGCGAACCGTTGCCGGACCGTGATTCCGCTGACACCGTCGGCCCGTGGTGACTTCCCCCTCGCCCGCCGCCCCCGATTGGGAGCAGGTCGTGCACGCGCTCTTGAAATGGTTCGCCGGATCGGCCCGCGATCTCCCGTGGCGTCGGACGACCGATCCCTACGCCATCTGGATCTCCGAGGTCATGCTCCAACAGACGCAGGTGCGGACCGTGATCCCCTACTGGGACCGCTGGATGCGAGAGCTGCCGACCATCGGATCCCTGGCTTCCGCACCGGCTGAAACCGTTCTCAAGCTGTGGGAAGGGCTGGGATATTACTCCCGCGCCCGGAACCTCCAGAAGGCAGCCGTACAAATGCAGACCACGGCCGAAGGTCGTTTCCCAACCGCGCATGAAGCCATCCTTGAGCTTCCTGGCATTGGGCCTTACACCGCCGGGGCCATTGCCTCCATCGCCTACAACCAGCCAACGCCGATCCTTGACGGAAACATCATCCGGGTGCTGACCCGGCTCGAAGGACTTGCCGGGGACCCAAAATCCACACCCGTACAATCTGCCCTTTGGTCCCGGTCGGCCGAATTGGTGGCGAGGGCATCCGAACTCCCCCGCCGAAGGACTCCCCTTCCCCCTCCGCCGATCCAATTGTCGGGAGCCTGTTCTGCCCTGAACCAGTCGCTGATGGAACTGGGCGCAACCCACTGCACTCCGACGCACCCGAACTGTACAGCTTGTCCAATCTCGAGAGAATGCCGGGCCTTCGCCATGGGAACTCCGCAGGCCTTCCCGCAGACGGCCCCACGCCCGACGACGATTTCACGGCATCTCGCAACCCTGCTATGGGAATACAAGGGTCGCTGGCTGCTCTTGCGCAGACCCGAAAACGGAATCAACGAAGGACTCTGGGAGTTTCCCAACATCGAATGCGGCAGCGCCGAATCGGCACCCGATGCAGCCGCCCGGTGGGTTTCGATCCCGAGTGCCCGCCTGACTCCCTTGGGCAAGGTGACGAACGCCATCACGCGTTTCCGGTACACGCAACACCTCTTCAAGGTCTCCGGGGCTCCCGACAACGCCAAGCTACCGGCCAGCAGCGAGTGGGTCCCCTTGCCAACGCTGGCTCAGATTCCCATGAGCGGATCTCACCGCCGGATTGCCAAACGCCACCTGCCAACGGGAACCTGAGGACCGCTCGCCATTTCCTGCATGTATCATCAAACGCTCCTTCCAAACGGCACACGCGTCGTCACTGCCGAGATGCCCCATATGGCATCCACTGCCATCGGCATCTGGGTCGGCGCCGGTGGAAGGCATGAACCCGCGAAGCTCAGCGGGATCTCCCACTTCATCGAGCACATGCTCTTCAAGGGAACCCGTCGACGCACCGCGGCTGAGATTTCCCAAGCGGTGGAGGGTGTCGGCGGTTACCTCAACGCGTTCACGGACGAGGAACACACCTGCTTCTATGCCCGTGCCCATGGCAGCCGATGGGTGGATCTGCTGGATGTGTTGACGGACATGTTCACCAACTCCCGACTGACCCCGGGGGACATCGACCGGGAACGTGCGGTGATCCTGGAGGAGATCGCCATGTACCGCGACCAGCCTGCCGAACTGGTCCACGACGTCCTCAACCAACTCCAGTTTCCCCGCCATGCATTGGGCCGGGCTGTCATCGGAACCCCTTCCACCTTGCGCGGTCTGGGCCGGAACGAACTCCGTGCCCATCTGGCCTCTCATTACACCAGTGGAGCCACGCTGATCGCCGCCGCCGGCAACGTCCGTCACGAGGACCTCGTCCAGGAAACAGCGGCACGCACCGGCCAGTTCCGGCCCGGCCCACGCCCGGACTTCGAGCGTTTTGAGCGTCCCCCGGCAGGACCGGCGGTTCGACTGGTCGTCCGCGATGTCGAGCAGGCGAACCTCGGGCTGGGACTGCGTGCGGTCTCCCGGCACGATCCGAGGCGCCACGCCCTGCGTCTGCTGAACGTCATCCTGGGCGAGAACATGAGTTCCCGCCTCTTCCAGGTTGTTCGCGAAGACCATGGCCTGACCTACAACATCCAAAGCTCGGCAACGACCTGGGCCGACGTCGGCGATCTCGTTGTCTCGGCCGGGTTGGATCCGTCGGAGGTCGAGAAGACATTGGTTCTGGTCATCGGCGAACTGAACCGACTGATGAAGCGCGCGCCCGGCAGCGCGGAACTCACGCGGGCGAAGGACTACGTCCTCGGCCAGTTCGAACTCAGCATGGAGAGCACCGAGAACCACATGATGTGGCTCGGGGAACAATGGTTGAATCAGGGCGAATTCGTACCTCCGGCCATCATCCGCGATCGCATCACTGCGGTGACCGCCCCGGAAATCAGCGCTGTGGCACGAGCGCTGTTCACACCCGACCGCCGGTCGCTGGCCATCGTCTCTCCCCGAAAGCAGTTCTCCGGACTCGCCCGCATCCTCGCGGGTTGAACTTCAACCAGCCTCCCACCCGAGCCTCAACCCAGCGGTTCCCGTCCAGCCTGGCCTGCGTCGGGCTCCTTCCAGAACTCGATGCGGTCGTCGCCCTCCTGCCAGGAGAGGAGGACCTCGCGCCCAGCGCGGATTGCAGGGAAGCCAACCAATCCCTGCTCCACATCCTCGATCTGGAGCTCCCGACTGGAGAACTCGTCTGCCAGGCTGCGCATGCGGTCCAGGTTCCGGATCCAGTCATTCACCCTCGATCCGCCCTGGTCGCCGTGATCATGCAGGAGTTCGAGCAGTCGCTCGTCCTGCCGTTGAAGGGTCTGCCTCAGGATGCGGATCTCCATCAACCAACCGGTGACGAGAGGAATCAGCGCTTCCGCCTCGACTACGGAATAGTGGTGTCGGAACCGGCGCTTCTGTCGTCCCTCTTCGCCACTCATTGGGGCGACGCCTCCAACTTCTTGCGGATCTCCGGTGCCGGATCGAGTTCGAGGGCACGCTTCCAATGCGTCCTTGCCTCGGGCAGTCGCTTAAGCGCAGCCAGGATGTCGCCAAGGTGATC
>JBIKWS010000256.1:0-5820 GCA_044356195.1 Cyanophyceae cyanobacterium | reverse complement strand
CACGGTCGAATCCGGGTCGTCTTCCATGAGTTTGGCCGCCTTTTCCATGTGAGGCAGCGCCTCCTCGGAACGGCCCATCCGATGCAGGACCCAGGCGAGACTGTCGAGGTAGGCCGGATTCTCCGGTTCTGCTGCCACGGCCTGCCGGATCATCTCGAGGGCCTGATCCAGATTCACACCACGGTCAGCCCACGTGTAACCCAGGTGGTTCAAGGCCGGCGCGAACTTCGGGTTCAGTTTCAGGGACTGCTGCAACCGGACCTCTGCTTCTGCGGAACGTCCGGCCTCTTCAAGGGCCGCACCCACCTGGAAATGAAACCGATGGTCCAGCAACCGGCCGTCGCCGTTCGCGATCTTTTCGGCGGAGAGGAACGCAGCCACGGCGTCGTCGTAGCGCTTGGCCCGACCCAACGCGAGGGCATGCAGGAACTCCAAGCGGAAGCTTGGCTTCATCCGCATCCGCGCACGGCTCGAAGCTTCGACGGCGGCCGTCGGCTTGCCGAGGGTCAGCAAGGCGGAAACGAGGTCCAGGTTCGACCCCTCATGGCTCGGATCCAGCAAAAGCGCCTTCTCAAACCACTCCACGGCCGTCGCGTGTTCGCGACGCTCGTAGGCAATGGCCCCCAGATAATACGGAGGAAGCGGACTCGTCGGACTCTCCCGACGCAGGATCTCCAACTGCGCCACGGCATCGTCCAGGCGCCCGGATCGGAGGTACATTTCAGCGAGTCGAGCGGTCGCCATGGCACCGCCGGTGCCCTGCGTCCGCAGCCCGCGAAGGATCTTCTCGGCTTCCTCACTCCGACCCATCGCGGTGTTCCGATCGGCCAACCGCATCAGGAACGCACCGTCGGTTGGATTCATCGCCGAGACACGATCCAGAGCGGCAATCGCCAAGGGACGCGCCCGTTCCGCCAGCGCGGGCTGTCGTTCGGCTAACTGGGCGTACAGCTCCGCGATGTCGAGATGGAAGACAGGATTCTCGGGCTCCAGCTTCTCGGCCTCTGCCAGCAGTGCCATCGCCTCGTCGGCGCGCCCGGTCTCCACCAGAAGCCGTCCAAGGGAGGCGTAGGCGCTGAGTCGGCTGCCCACATCGCCGAGCCCCTTCCGGTAGGCCCCGATGGCATCGTTGGTGCGGCCCGTCTGGATGTACGCCAATCCCAGCATCGACCACAGGGAACCCACCGTGGGCGCCTTGGAGGTCTGGGTTGCCCGCTCCAACACCGAAATCGCGGCGGCGGATTCACGGCGGAAGAGCCGGCGACGAGCCACTTCGAGGGCCAACTCGACGTTCGATGGATCGGCTTCCACCGCCCGCGTCCAGAAATCCAGCATCCCAACCGAGTCATCCTTCATCTGCTGGACGACCCCAGCGGCAAACGCTGCATGGGCGCGGACCCGGGCTTCGAGGTCCGCTTCGGAGATCTGGGGGGATGGGCGGGATTCGGAGACCTCGATCGTTCCTTGCGTGCCGGGAGCGGAGGTTTCGCCCGTGGCTGGACGTGTTCGGCACCCCGCGAGGCAGATCGCGAACACGAGGAAGATGCCCGCGACAGTGGTTTGAAGAGCCCGCATGGGGGTATGGAAAAGCAAAAGCGCGGTCGCGCAAGGCGGGACCGCGCGGGAAAGCTGAACCGGACAGACGCCGGATCCGTTACTTCTGCCAGGTACGCTTCTTATGGCGGTTCTGACGCAGCTTCTTACGGCGCTTGTGCTTGTTGATCTTCGCTTTCCGGCGTTTCTTCAGTGAACCCATAGTATTCGTTTCTCCAGAGAATCAGTACACAACCTTGTTGAGCGGATACTCAATGATCCCTTCCGCCCCGGCGGCCTTCAGCTGCGGGATCATTTCTCGGACCACCGCTTCATCGATGACGGTTTCAACCGCCACCCAGCCCGACTGGCTCAAACTGGACACCGTGGGATTACGCAAGGCCGGCAACGATTGCAAGAGCCGCGGAAGATCTCCGGACTTCACATTCATCTTCAACCCCACCATCCCCTCGGCCTGGATGGCCCCGCGCAGCAGCATCGCGATCGTCTCGATCTTCTGACGCTTCCACGGTTCCTTCCATGATTCCTTGTTGGCTACCAATCGAGGGGTCGACACGAGCAGCGTGTCGACGATCCGAAGCTTGTTGGCCCGCAGCGAGGACCCGGTCTCGGTCACGTCGACGATGGCATCCACCAGTTCGCGTGCCTTGACCTCCGTGGCTCCCCACGAGAATTCCACGTCTGCCTTGACCTTGTGTTTACGCAGCCAGGCCTTCGTCAGTCCCATGACCTCCGTGGCAATGCGTTTTCCTTCGAGGTCCTTGACCGTCTGGATCGGCGATTCCTCGGGTACAGCCAGGACCCAGCGGGTGGGCTGGCGGGTGGCCTTGCTGAAGACAAATTCTCCAACTTCGTGAACCTTGCCGGCGACCCCGTTCTCGACGATCCAGTCATGCCCCGTCAGGCCGGCGTCCAGATACCCCAGCGAGACGTATCGGCCGATTTCCTGCGCACGGATCAGCCGGATCTGAAGCTCCACATCATCCACGTACGGCTCGTAGCTCCGACTGGATACGGTGATGTTCCAGCCGGCCTTCGAGAACTTTTCAATTGTAGCGTCCTGCAAGGAGCCTTTTGGAAGGCCCAGTCGCAGCCGTTGCACGCTTGGTGCGGATGTCTTGCTCATGGCAAAATGATTGAGCCGGCTCCAGCCGGCCCAACGTGAGCGCGTGGGTGTGCCAGAGAATCAGCCACCAATCCAATCCTTTTTCATGCACACCCGATTTCGAGGCCCATTTTTTCGACGCCCCAATGGCAAAGCCGACGCACAACCTCTGCATTACCACTCGGCCAGCTTTCGCGTGTTCGGCGTCGCCACGGGGCAGAACCCGTCCCTTGCTCCCCGGAAGAATCCGTCAGCGCACCGCCGGCGGATTCAATCGCTGCAGGATCTCGGTCCGGAGTTCCATGGTCGTCAAAGCCCGCTGGAATCGCGGCGGAAGCGCCTCCACAGCGGCCAAGGCTGCCCGATACCGATCTTCAGCCTTCGCGGGCATGCCCCCTCGCCGGTAGATCTCCCCTTCCTCAAAAAGCCACCGCTCCTTCCGCGCCGAAGCGTCGCCAAGTTTGCGCATGCGTGCAGCCGCGTCCTCCACCTTGTCCGCCTTCAATTCGAGTTCCGCCGCCATCCGGACCAGCGGCGGGAGTGCGCCACAGCGATCCATGCCCGATTCAAGTCCGGCAACGACGTCGGCGGGCAAGGCGCCAGACTCCACCTGGCACTCCGCGCGCTCGATGAAGATCTGGGCGCGCGGGGCCTCGGCACCTGCCAACACCTTCGAGTACTCCCGCGCGGCGTCACCCCAGTTCCGCGATTGACGCAGCGCCTGCGCGAGGATCAACCGGTCCTCCGCATTCGTCGGGTGCGCCTCGATCCACAGCTTCAACGGAGGAATCGCACCACTCCCCTCGCCCTTTCCGACCAGGATGAATCCCCGTCTCAATTGGTTGGTGGGATCCGCAGGCCGCAATCGTTCCAGGACCACGAGATCCGCCTCCGCTTCGGTCCACAGTCCATGAGCCCGCTGGATGTCACACCGCTGGGCGAGGAGCAACGAATCCTCGGGCGTGGATGAAATCCGGCGGGTCAGATCCTGGATCTGATCATGGAAGGGACCATGGGCCTGCGCTTGGGTGAAGTGAATCGAGCAACAGACACAAAGCGCCAGAACGGTCCTGGTCAGACTGGTCACCGCCTTCTTGAGCGCCGCGTTCATGCAAGCTCCCCCGCAACGTCAAGGCACCGGCAACACCCGTAGGAACCGCGCCGATGTATCGGCGGATACGGGCCAAAACATCGGTGCCGCCGAGGCCTGCACCTCTCCCTGCGTCTCCCACACCAGCGGGACGGCTCCCAGATCCGCAGCCGATTCAATCCGGTAACGAAGCCCGGGACGTCCTTCGATCCGAAGTTGGTGCCCGGCTCCCGGAACGCGCTCGATCCGGACCTCCGGAACCCGGCTGGTGAGCGTGAACTGGTCGAGCACCGCGTTGTTGTCATCGAACGTCTCCCAGGTCAGTTGGCGGCCGTTCACGCTCAGGATATCGAAATGGTATTTGGTATACTCCACCTTGATGTGCGGCCACGACGCCACGCGTTCGGTGTCAATCGTTCCACCGCCGCCTCCGCTCACGACATAGACAACCCCGTTCATGGTGCCGCGGGTATACGCGTGCTCGTGACCGCAGATCACAAGATCAACTCCCCGGCTTCGGAACAGCGGCACCCATTCGTTGATCACGAAGGGTTCCTGCGTGTGGCCTCCCCCGTTCCAGAACTGGCTCCACGGCGGCTTGTGAAAGCAGACCACCCGGAACGCAGCACGCTGCGTCGCGGGACGCGCCAGCTCGGACCGCAACCAGACCAATTGCTCGGGCGACACCGACCCATCCGCTTCCGAATCCAGAAAGATGAACCGGGTGTTCCCGTAGTCGAAGGCGAACCACGACTCGTTCCCGGGCAAGGCGCTGTAGGCATACGCCAATGCGTGTTCCCCGTCATGGTTTCCGCGCGCAAAAACCACCGGGGTCGTTTGCGCCGCGTTCCGGTGCTCGAGCGGCTTGAACCAGTAATTGTGCCATTCGGAAAGGGAGTTGCCGTTGTTCACCATGTCACCCGCAACGCAGATCAAGTCGGGCGAATGCCGCAGAAGATTCTCCACATGTTTCCGCAAGGTCGTCGTCCCCGCATGACTGTCACCCCACCAGGCCGTAACAAAGGCCGAGTCCGGCCCCGGCGCCGTGCGGAATCGGTACTCAGCGGAAACCGTTGTCCCGTTGCGGACGCGGTAGATGTACTCCGTCTCGGGCTTCAGTCCTTCGATCGTCGCCCGGTGTACATGATGCGTGGCATCGATCTGCAGGGTCTCAACCCTTCGAAGCCGGTTTTCATCCGTTCGGTCTTGCCCCCACTCCACCGAGGCTTCGGCGAGAGGGTGGTCCGTTTCCCACAACAGCGTCATGGCGTCGGGCCGCACCCCTTGCAGCATCGGACGCTTGGTGATCACCGGTGGCGCTGCTGCCTGCGACGGCGTCAATCGCACCGTCAGATCGTCCGCCATGCTGTCGTTGTCGTCATCCCGCCGGTGACGTCCGACCACTTCGAGGTGGAGCGCGCGCGTTCCTGCTGGCAGCACGGCCTTGAGCGATCGCTGCACCCAGACACGATCGCCTGGAATGATGCAACGCACCGAACTGATCTCATTCGTCGCCGCGTCCAGAAAGGCCACCCGGTAGAACACCTGGTCATCGAAGGTCCCTCCCCCATGCCAGTTCCTCAACCACGCGTCCGCGTCCATCACCGCTCCTTCCAGTTCCGCGGCGGTGAACCCCTGAAGGTCGATGAACTGCCGCACCACGCCGTCTCCGGAACGCCCTACACCTCCATGCAGGAATCGGCCACCGCTGCGCGCCGTTCCCTTGGATACGCCCGACGTCCGCGCAACCGGACGCCCTCGCAGGACCGTCCAACCGGACAACTGGGCTTCAAAGCCTCCGTTCACATTGAGTGCTGTTCCAAAAAGCGGATTGGGAACACTTCCCGGTGTCGATGGAATGTTGCCTGCTCGCGGTGCTCCCAAGGCCAGCACTTCGGAATCCGTCAACGACACCGACCGGACCTGAACGCAACCCAGCAAACCGGCCGCATTCTCGGAATCATTGTCCGCGAAGAGCAGGAATTCCGGTCCCAGGGAAAACCGTCCGTCCGCCGTCAATCCACGCTGCACCTGCACCGGAAGTCCGTTCAGGTAACTGCGGTAGGTCCCC
>JBIKWS010000715.1:0-2841 GCA_044356195.1 Cyanophyceae cyanobacterium | reverse complement strand
CACGCCAAACCTCCACGCTGCGCCTCAATCTTCATGTGTACGGCGCGGAGGCTGTCCCCCAATGCCCCCCGGACGCAAGTCGCCCGACGATCCCCGATCCTGCGCTGTGTCGGGGTGCCGACGTCCGCGTGGCCATTCCAAAGCCTTTCCCGTCCGATCGGGGAGGCGATGTCCTCATCGCCGTGGGCCGAGGCTCTGCAAGGGGCGACGTGGACGTCGCCACCCCGTCACCCGAAGGGGCGTTTCCTTCAAGCCTTGGTGAACTCCAACTTTCCTTCCGCGCCCACGCGCACCTGGATGCGGTCGCCCGCCACGAACACGCCCGACAACAACTGCGTCGCGAGCGGGTTGAGCAGGTGCTCCTGGATGGCGCGCTTCAGCGGGCGCGCCCCGAACTGCGGATCATACCCCTCCCGACCGAGGTACTTCCGGGCCGCATCGTCGACATCGAGAGCCAACTGCTGGCCTTCAAGCCGCTTGGCGACGCGCACCAATTGCAGGTCCACGATCCGCGCCAGTTCCGCTTCATCCAGACTCTCGAAGATCAGGGTGTCATCGATCCGGTTCAGGAACTCGGGCCGGAAATGCTTCCGCAACTCCCCGCGCACCGCATCCTCCAGTGCCGAGCGCGACGCCGCGTCCGTGTGTCCGTCCAGGAAATACTCTTGGATGATCGGCGACCCGATGTTCGACGTCATGATCACGAGAGTGTTCCGGAAGTCGACCGTCCGCCCCTGACCGTCTGTGAGGCGCCCGTCATCCAGCACCTGCAACAGTACGTTGAACACGTCCGGGTGCGCCTTCTCCACCTCGTCCAGCAACACCACGGCGTAAGGCCGCCGCCGCACCGCTTCGCTCAACTGGCCGCCTTCCTCGTACCCGACATATCCCGGAGGCGCGCCGACCAACCGCGCCACCGTGTGCTTCTCCATGTACTCGGACATGTCGATCCGGACCATGGCCTGGTCGTCGTCGAACAGGAACTCCGCCAAGGCCCGCGCCAGCTCCGTCTTCCCCACGCCGGTAGGCCCCAGGAACAGGAAGGAACCCACCGGCCGGTTCGGATCCTGCAAGCCGGAACGCGCCCGGCGCACGGCATCCGCCACCGCCCGGATGGCCTTTGCCTGCCCAACGACGCGTTGCCCCAAGCGCGCCTCCGCCTGGACCAGCTTCTCACGTTCGCCTTCCAGCATCCGGCTGACCGGAATCCCCGTCCACGTGGCCACGACGCGCGCGATGTCATCCTCCGTGACCTCCTGGGACAACAGCCGCTGGCCCGCAGGAATGGAGTGCAATGCCGTTTCGGCACCCGCGAGTTTCTTCTGCAGGTCGGGCAACCGGCCGTATTGGAGCTCCGAAGCCCGCGTCAGGTTCCCTTGCCGCTGGGCCTGCTCCAGTTCGGTCCGGACCTGTTCGATCTGCGAATTCACCACGCTGACGGCATCCAATGCCGCCCGCTCGTTCTGCCACTGGGCGTTCAAACCGCCCTGGCGTTCACGCAAGTTCGCCAAGTCACCCTCCAACCGACGCAGGCGCTCCCGAGCCGCATCGTCCTTCTCCTTGGCCAACGCCGTCCGCTCGATCTCCAACTGCAGGATCTGACGATCCAACTGGTCGATCGACGTCGGTTTGGAATCCAGCTCCATCTTGAGCCGGGACGCCGCCTCGTCGACCAGATCGACCGCCTTGTCCGGCAGGAACCGATCCGCGATGTACCGGTGCGAAAGCGTCGCCGCCGCCACCAGCGCTCCGTCCTGGATCCGCACCGCATGGTGCGTCTCGTACCGCTCCTTCAACCCACGGAGGATCGCAATGGTGTTCTCGACCGATGGCTCGGCCACGAACACCGGCTGGAAGCGACGCTCGAGGGCGGGATCCTTCTCAATATGCTTCCGGTACTCATCGAGGGTCGTGGCCCCGATGCACCGGAGTTCGCCGCGGGCCAACTGCGGCTTCAGCATGTTCGCCGCATCCGAAGCGCCCTCCGCCTTGCCGGCACCGACGATGGTATGAAGCTCGTCGATGAAGAGGATGATCTGCCCCTCGCTGGAGGTGACCTCCTTCAGGAAGGCCTTCAGCCGATCCTCGAACTCCCCACGGAACTTCGCGCCCGCGATCATCGCACTGAGGTCCATCGCGATGACGCGCTTGTTCTTCAGCGTCTCGGGAACATCCCCGTTGACGATCCGCCGTGCGATGCCCTCCACGATCGCCGTCTTGCCCACGCCAGGTTCACCGATCAGCACGGGATTGTTCTTCGTGCGCCGCGTGAGGACCTGCATCACCCGCCGGATCTCCTCGTCGCGTCCGATCACTGGGTCGATCTTGCCCTCGCGGGCGGCCGCGGTGAGGTCGCGCCCGTACTTCTCCAGCGTCTGGATCTTGTCCTCCGGGTTGGCGTCGGTGACGCGTTGGTTGCCGCGGATCTCCGCGAGCGCCTTGAGCAAAGGATCCCTTTGCAGGCCGGAACGCTTGGCGATGTCCTGGAACCGGCTCCCGCCCTTCGCCAACAACGCCAGTAACAGGTGCTCGGTCGACACATAATCGTCCTTCAACCGACGTGCCTCCTCCATGGAGGCCGTGAGCACCGCCTGGAACTCCGTCGTCGGATACACCTGTCCGCCGCCCTGAACCTTCGCGCGGCGGCCCAGTTCGGCTTCGAGGTCCGCCTCGTAACGCGTGCGGGCGACGCCCAGCTTCTGCAACACCTGCGGGATCAGGCTGTCTTCCTGCCGCGCCAGCGCCAGCGCCAGATGTTCCGCGTCGAGCTGCTGGTGCGAGCGTTCCTGAGCGAGTTGCTGGGCCGCCGCCAGCGCTTCCTGCGCCTTGATCGTCAACTTG
>JBIKWS010000714.1:0-2842 GCA_044356195.1 Cyanophyceae cyanobacterium | reverse complement strand
ACGAGGGACCGGCGGACAAGTTGGTAAACGATCCGAAGGCCCGTGAAATCTATCTTGGTCCGGACTTCAACCTCTAGTCCGGTCATCCCAGCTTCCATGAATGCTGCACCGGTCACCGTCCACAAGTTCTACACCGAGCAGATGTCGGCACTCGGATTGCATCTGGTGGCGGGCGCCACGGGATTGAATCGCGTCATCCGCGAACCGACGGTGAATCGGCCCGGACTGGCATTGGCGGGCTTCAAGAAATACTTCGCGCCGCGCCGCATGCAGGTGATCGGCAACGTCGAGACCGCCTACCTGCGTTCACTGGAGCCGGTGCTCCGTCGGCAACGGTACGCAGAGCTCTTCAAGTGGCGCGTGCCGTGTGTCGTGCTGTGCCGTGGCATCAAGCCGGACAAGGACCTGCTCAAGGCCGCCGAGGCCGCGGCTACCCCCGTGTTCCAGACCTCGTTGTTGACGATGAAGTTCATCAACCTGGCCACGATCGCGCTGGAAGCCCTGTTCGCTCCACGCACCCAGGTCCACGGCAGCATGGTCGACATCCAGGGCGTCGGCGTGATCATCCAGGGCGAGAGCGGCATCGGAAAAAGTGAAGCCGTCCTCGGTCTCCTCGAACGCGGCCACAGCATGGTCACGGATGACATCACCCGGCTGACGCTCGTCGACGGACGCAAGCTCATCGGCACCGGAAAGGAGATCACCCGGAACCTCATGGAGGTCCGCGGCATCGGGATCATCGACGTCGCCGCCATGTTCGGCGTCGCCTCGATCCGACCCGAGAAGCAGGTGGATCTGGTGGTGACCCTGAAGTCGTGGGAGCAGATGGAAGAGGTCGACCGGCTCGGGATGGAGGAGCGGTACATCGAATTCCTGGGGGCGAAGGTTCCGCACATGGAGATCCCCGTGCGTCCCGGCCGCGATCTCGCTCGGTTGGTCGAGGTCGCCGCGTTCCAGACGAAGCTCCGATTGAATGGCATCAATCCCGCCCGCGAGCTGAGCCAGCGCCTCACGCAGGCGATGCAGAAGTTGTAACAGCCGCGCGACCCGCACCTGGAGCGGGGTGGCGACGTCCTCGTCGCCGTTCCAAAGCCAATTCCAATGGCGATGAGGACATCGCCACCCCGAATCCTATCCCAAAGGGGGCAGTGACAGCAGCCAGCGGCCCTCAATCCTGAATCACGCGCATGGCCGGAAGCGGGCCAGCGATCTGGTGCTTCTCCAGCGCGGCCTTGGCGGCCTCATTCATGCTGAAGAGCGCGTCCCAGTATTTCGCTGCTGCACACGATGCGCGCAGTTCAACCGTGAACTTGTTTTCGCCCAGTTGGGTGAGGACCACGACCGGCGCTGGCTCGGCCAGGACCAGCGTGTTGCCCTTGACGGATTCAAGGAGGGCTGCACGCACTGCATCCATCGTGTTGCCGCCGCCGACCGTGCAGGCGACCGCGAGACCACGCAGCGGGTTGCTCGAGAAGTTCGTGATGTTTCCGCCGGTGATGCTGGAGTTCGGGACGACGACCTTCCGGTTGTCCAGGGTGTGCAGGGTGGTCGTGAAGATCCCGATCTCTTCCACCGAGCCTTCGGCACCGCCGGCCGTCAGGTAGTCGCCGCGCTTGAACGGACGGAAGAACACGAGGAGGAAGCCCGACGCGAAGTTGGACAGGTTCCCCTGCAACGCGAGGCCGATGGCGAGACCCGCGGCGGCGATCAGGGCTGCAAACTGGGCCGTGGGAATCCCGACCTGTCCCAGCGCCGAGATGATCACCAGAACGATCAGGATGCCGTGAAGAACGTTCGCCAGATAACCCGAGAAGGTGGCGTCCAGCCCACGGGCTCCCATGACGCGCAGCAGCATCTTCCGGACAAGACCGGCGATCCAGCTGCCGATGAAATAGATGAGCAGCGCCGCGAACAGGCTGGTGACGAACCGCAGTCCGTTCTCGGTCAGCCATTGATAGGCGGATTGCAGCAGGGCTTCGCCTCGATTCATGGTCTGGGCGACCAGATCGGTCGCTCCTTCAGCAGCTTGGGCAAGGATGGCAGCAAACATAGTCAGGTTGATTCGATTTCGTTTTCTGGCGCAGGAAGACTGAGCCGCCGCGAAAAGTGACGGGATGCATCTCAAAAGGGGAGTCCAGAGTTCCGGTCGCATCCTTGCGCGCCTCTCACCTCGAACCGGGTGGCGACGTCCCCGTCGCCCTTCCCGCGATGAATCCGGCACGGTAGTGTTCGCGTCGGTGAATCCCATGTCATGGAAGAGGCAGGCGGCCGTGTCGGCGGTTGTGTCGTTGTTGGTGGCGACGGCCCGGTTGGGTGCCGCTGAAGAGGAGCTGGCGCTCGGCGTGCGCACGACCGAGCCGCGGACACCCGCGCAGCAGCAGGCGGCCTTCCGGTTGGCACCCGGGTTCACGATCCAGTTGGTGGCGGAGGAACCCTCCATCCACAAACCCATGAACATGGCCTTCGACGCCCTCGGCCGCCTGTGGGTGACGACGTCGATCGAGTACCCGTTCGCCGCCCCCACGAACCGTCCGGCGCGCGATCGCGTGATGATCTTCGAGGATTTCGGCCCGGACGGCCGGGCGCGCAAGGCGACGGAGTTCGCGGACGGCTTGAACATCCCGATCGGGGTGCATCCCTTCCGCAGCACCGGGAAGGACGGACGGGAAACGTGGAAGGCGCTGGTGTGGTCGATCCCGAACATCTGGTTGCTGGAGGACACGGACGGCGACGGAAAGGCCGACCGGCGGGAAATCTACTACGGACCGTTTGATCACACCCGGGACACGCACGGCAATCAGGCGTCGTTCCGGCGCGGGTTCGACGGATGGCTGTACGCGAC
>JBIKWS010000071.1:0-10128 GCA_044356195.1 Cyanophyceae cyanobacterium | reverse complement strand
CGCGATCCGGCGTCGTTTCCAGGGTCAGTCGAGGCCGATCGATGTCTTCGGTCGGTACCGCGAACGGCGCTGCGGCATGGCCTGGAGCCGAGGCCCCGATCATCACCAGGCGTGGGCCGTCGGTGACTCCGTCCACCAACGCCTTCACCGGAAACTCGGCCACGGATTGGCCCGCCGCTATCAAGACACTCTCCGGCAACTCGATCTCCGAGGGTACCGGGTTGGTCAACACGACCGTCAGCGGAACCGAAAGGTCGGAGTTCCTGAGGACGCGGAACATTTGCGCCGGGGCACCTTCGACGAGCGAGAATTCCGGTCCCTCCAGCGTCAGCGCCGCCGGGATCACCAGGCGGGTCGTCGACGTCCCTACGTTGTTCGCGACGTTCGCTTCGATCACCTCGAACCGTGAATCCACCGTCGCCGTCATCGTGTACGAACCCGCGGTCAGGTTCGGCGGCAACACCACGAACTGCGTCCGCGAAATGGAACCTCCTGCCGGGAGGCTGTTGGTGAACCGGAAAACCGACAGCGTGAGCGGCGACGCGCCCGGCACCTGCATCACCCAGCGTTCATCCCACGCGCCTTCGATACCCGCGGACCCGGAGTTCCGCACCGTCCACCGCAACTCCGTTTCCACGCCTCCTCCGGAGAATTGCGGAACCTCGACATTGTCCACGGTGAGGTCCGGCAACGGCGGTGCCACCACCGTGACCGCCACGCTCGCCCGGTTGTTGCCTTCGTCCGCTTCCGGTTGCGCATTGTCCACGTCCGTCACCACCACCAGGAACGCCGAGCCCACCGCGATCTGGTCCGGGCGCAAGGGCACCGTCACCGTCACGGTCCGATCGTAACCGCCGCCGGTGGCCACGGTGTTGCCCGGGAAGGTTCCCAACAGCACGGCACCCACAACGGAGTCCGCCGTCGGGCTCAGGAACACCGCATCCCGCCCGGCGACAGTGGTCCCGCTGCCTCCGGGATTTGTCGTGCGCCACCGCACCTCCACGCCACCGCCCAGTGCGACCTGATTGGTCGCCTCCAACCCGGTCACGCGCAGGTCCGCCGCATGGACCACCGTCGGCACCTTGGCGACGCCGGTGTTGTTCGAGCGATCCGGATCAATCGTCCGTTCCTCCGGATCCACCACCACCATCAGGTAGCGCGTTCCGGCACTGCCGTTCCCAAGGATCACTTGCTGGGTGACCACCATCGTGCTGCCTGCGGCCAATGTCCCCTCGAAGGTTCCCTCGCCGAGCCGCAACGGCGACGCACCTGTCGCGTCGGTCGCCACCAGGATCCGATGATTCCACGGGCCGACGGCCGTCGATGGCCCCCGGTTGGTCACCGTCAGCACCACCGGCACCGACTGCCCCAGCAACCCTGATGGCGGTCCCGCCACCGACACCACGGCGAGGTCCGATCCCAGCACCTGATAGGTCGTGCTGAATGCGTCTTCGACCGCTTCACCCGCGACGCCGTCGGCATCCTGGTCCATCCGATTGCCTGCGGCATCCACCACCTCCGGCCCCACGACCACGTCGTAGTCGGCCGCCGGCAACGGTCGCGAAAACGTGACCCGCCAGACCGCATTCGACAGCAGCGTCACCGACCGGATCCCGGGGAACCCGGTTCCGGTCACCTTCACGTCGGCCGCCGTGAAGCTCGAGGCAACCACGGGCGTGCTGAAGGTCAGATCCCAGAACGTCACCCGCCCCGAAGCCGGCGAGGCTGGAGTCAGCGAAACCACGCGCGGCCCCGATCGATCGATCTGGAACCGGTTCGTGTGCGCCAATCCACCCGCGAACGCCTGACCGCCGGCATCGAGGATGTTCGGCCCGATCACCAGGGTGTAGTCGCCCTCGCCCGACAACATCGCAGGCAACACCAGGGCGTACCCGCGCGGATCCGGTGTGGCTTCGATCGTCATCGTTTGCAGATCCACGGATCCAGCAGGTCCCGAAAGCCGCACGTCGGCGGCGGTGAATGTCGCCGACTGGATGGGCTGGTTGAAGCGCACCTGCACCCGCGCCACGTTGGTCTGGATCGGCCCGGTCGGTTCCACCCGGGTCACCGCCAAGGCACTCCGTGCACAACGCCCGCGCGTCGCCGCCTCGTAAATGGCGGCGATCTCCGCTGCAGCCAGCGGGCGCTGGTAGATCGCCGGTTCGTCGATCAATCCGTTGAAACCCTCACCGCTACCCGATGCCCGACCGATGATTGGGTTGGCAAACCCGACGTAGCCGGGGTCCACCGCCTTGAAACCCACCAACTGGCCATCCAGGTAGAACTTCACTGTGCTGCCATCGCAGGTCGCCGCCACGTGGTACCACAACCCCGGTGTCGCCGGCTCAGCGGCGAGCACCCAATCCGAACACCCGGACGTCGGACGGATGACCGCGCCCAGCTTGCCGTCCGCGACGATCAACCCCCAGTCGCGACAGGCACCGATTCCCGCCATCAGGACCCGCCGCCCTGGTTGCACGGATTCCAACTGGACCCACAGCTCCGTCGTCCATTCCGTGCCGGGCGACCAGTTTCCCAGGCTCACCCCTTCGGTCTGTCCCGTGAACCGGAATGCCTGCCCAACCACACCCGGCGCATAGGTCAGGGCCCCGATGGCCGATCCCGGCTGTTTGCCGGCCAGGTCCACCGTGCTGCCCTCACCCGGCCACCAACCCGCAAGACTCCCCGCCAGGCACGCGTCCTCCAGCACCACCGCACGCACCGCCGTTGGCGTATAGTCGATCGACCACGTCCACCCCTCCGGATGCTCGGGAACCGTCACGTCTGCGAACTGACCCGACCGCACCGGCGCGCTGATCACATTCCATGCCGTGCCCGGGCCGGGTTGAGGATCCTCGGGCGGGAGCAGCGTGAAGCTCCCGGACAAGCCGAGAAACTGGGTTCCAGTAATGGCCGCAGGTAGTCGGACCACCGTCCGGCCGGCCAGGGTGGCCGTTCCCGGAAGCGCCAGTGTGCCGGTCTCCATCCGGACCTCGCCCGTGCTGGCGAAGACGCCCACGTCGAAGCCCGAGATGCCTGTGCCCCCGATCTTCGCCAGTGTCCCCGAGTTCGAGAACTGCGCCCGTCCTCCGCCGCAGCAATAACTCAGGACGTTCCCGTCGTTCTCCAACAGCCACTCCCCTTCATTCGACACCCGCGCCGCGTCGAACGCCGTGATCGTTGCCGTCCCGATCATCCTCACCGAGCCCCGGTTTGTGAGGGTTGCCGGATTTGAACCAGATCCGGAACTGAACGCCACCGGACCCGTGATCTCCATCCGTCCGCCCGGCTCGATCCGCAGCTGGTTGTACAGTCGGCCCGCCGTCAATCGCAGGGGCGCGGCGCCCACCACTGCCAGATCCCCGGCCAGATTCGCTCCAGCGATGACCAACGGAGCGCTCAAGGTCACCAAGCCGGCAGACGTCATTGTGCTGCCCGTCATCGCCACCGTCCCCAACCCCTCCACCCGGCTGCCTGCGGACCACCACGAATCATACTCGAACCGCAACTCACCCGAGGCGGCAGAGATCACACCACGCTGGTCCAACGTCACCGAGCCCACCGTGCTCGCCCCCGCGCCTCCGCTCTTCGTCAGCACCCCACGATTGACGAACACCGGGACAGCCCCGCCGCAACAGTAGCCCATCACCGGTCCATCCGCCTCGATCCGGAACGTGCCCTCATTGCTGATCCGCGATCCGTCCCACCCGGCGATCTGCGACCCCTCAAAACTCACCGTCCCGCGATTCGTCAGGGATGCAGGATTGGAAGAGGTTCCCGACGAAATTGCATGGCTCCCCTCCGATCGCAGGTTGAGCCGGGAACCCGGTTCCACCTGCACCGCCCCAAGAATCCGGCCGGACGTCCAGAGCAAGGGGACCGGCCCGCGGAACCGACCACTGCCATAGATGGAAACTCCTTCCCACGTCATCAGTCCGTTCAACAGCGTCACGCCGTCGAAGGTAGCCGCACCGGTCAGCACCACGGCCCCATCCCCCGCGATCTGGCTGCCGTCGTACCAGGTGCTCTCATACTGGAACCGCAGTCGTCCCGAAACCGACTGCACAACGCCCCGGTTGTGGGCGCGGACGGTGGCGAAATCGACCGACTCGGGAACCGTCGAAAGCAGTGTCCCCTCATTGACGAACACGGGAAGGGAACCCCCGCAGCAATAGCTCATCACCATGCCGCCGGACTCGAGCTTCCAGATCCCGGCATTGGTTACTACGGTTCCATCGTAGGCGTACACGGTCGCCCCGGACCATTGGACCACCCCTCGGTTCAAGAGGGTTGCCGGCGTGGAACTCGAACTGGAGGAAAACAATTTTCCAGCCAACCCCTCGATGCTCAACGTGACGCCCTCGTCGACCGTCACCTGCCCAAAGACCCGTCCCGCCGTCCACAACACCGGCACCGGTCCAACGAACCGCGGCGTTCCCAACACGTTCGCACCCGCCAGTTCCAACTCTCCGCCGAGGATCATCCGCCCTTCCCACTCCGAGTTCCCCCCGGTGAGGCGGAGCGTCCCCGGGCCCGTCACGCGAGATCCTTCCCGCCAATTCGCCGTCGAGCGGATCTCGATCACCCCGGCACCCACCTCCATGGTCCCGGCATTGTCTACGTTCAGGTCGTTGAACAACGCCACCCCAAGCCCGGTGGTTTTCGCCAAGGTGCCCGTATTCACGAAGGTAGGCCGTGCGCCCCCGCAGCAATACCCCAACATCTCGCCGTCCTGCTCCAACTCCCACCGACCCGCATTGACCAACCGCGCCGCATCCCATCCCGCCATCAATGCTCCCTGCCAGGTCACGGTTCCCCGGTTCACGATCGTCGCCGGATTGGAACCGGACCCCGACGACACCGATTTGCCATTGGGACCATGGATCCGCAGCCGCGATTCTTCCTCGACCTCCAGCTTTCCGTAAAGGCGTCCACCGGTCCACTCCACCGGCACCCCACCGGAGATCGTCAGTGCCCCGGAATGATTCCCCCCCGCCAGTTCCAACACGCCATCCGCCTGCAGCAGCCCCGACCAGGCGTGGCTGCCTGCAACGATCTTCAACCGCCCGGCCCCGGATACATGGTTGGTTCCCGTCCAATTTCCATTCCCCGTCACCGACAGAACCCCCGTATCCACCCGCAGGCTCCCTGAACTGTTGAGGGTCACCTCACTCAGGTCGATATCCCCATCGGCCACCGCTTTCACCAACCCACCTTCATTCGTGAACGCGGCTGAAGCCCCGCCACAGCAATAATCAAAGACCCGTCCGACCCCCTCCATTTGCCACGTCCCTCGATTGAGGATCCGTGCCCCGTCCCACGCTCGAATCGCCCCGCCCATCCACCGCACCTGCCCGTCGCTCTCGATCCGGGCCGGATTCGCACCACTGCCGCTGGAGAGATCCCGTCCCGCCTGATCCGGCAACAGCAACCGACCGCTGGAGGCAATCTGCAACGCGCCGTAGATCCGTCCCGTCTGCCACTCATATTCGCCCGCCACCCGCAACGTGGCCCCGGAAAGGTTGCCCGTCTGAATAAGCCGTCCGCCCGTTCCCACCTCACCGCCATCGGCGAGCACCAGCGTCCCCTGCACGTTCAGCGTCACCCCACTGCCCACCTCGGTTCCCAGCCGCAGACTGCCGATGGACCGGGTGCCGGTGAGATTGATCGAGATCCCGGACGGCGCCTCCACCACCACGTGATCGGCGGCATTTGGAATCCGTGCTGGCGACCAGTTCGCCGCATTCGCCCAGAGCAAGTTTTCCGCCCCGGTCCACCGGATCGTTGGCTCCGGCAGCCCCTGCCCCAACGATCGACCACCCAACATTAGGTACAGGAAAAGGCAGAAGGCCCACCAGAGGAGGGAGGATTTCATGGAACGTGGAGTTGGTGAAACGATGGAAAGCAGGTCGCCACCAAAGCCTGCGCCAGCCCTGGCAACTTCCCCTTTTTGACAGGATGTGCTTTTCCCGTCCGATGTGAACTCCGTTTTTCAGGCGCAGGCATGGAAGCCTATAGACGTTCTCTCGACCGCCACGTCATGGCTGCATAGGACCCTTCCCGTAGAGGGTTGGTTCTCGGCGCGAAACAAGCGTCCCCACCGAACCGGCAGGAACGCTTAAAGCCGGTCAACCGGCTTTTCTGCCTGCTTCGCAGGACTGGGGGGCTCGGCAGGGCTCTCCGCTGGCACCCGCGAGACCGCCTTCACATACGCTTCCAGGTTCTCAATCCCGTCCAAACGCACCCCGTTGAGGAACACCGTCGGAACCGTCGTCACGCCAATCGCCCGCACCTCCATCAGATCGCGTCGCACCGCGGCCTCGAACCGATGTTCGTTCAGGTCCCGGGAGAATCGTTCCATATTCAGCCCCAATTCCCGGGCCAACGTTTCCAGCACCTCGCCTTTCGGACGCTCCCGGCCGAGCAGCGCGTCGTGCATCCCCATGAACTTTCCCTGGGCTCCCGCCGCCATCACCGCCTCGTGCGCCGGCCACGCCTCCGGTTTCACCGGCGCATGCTTGAACACCCGCTGCAATTGCAGGTGCCGGGCCTCCGCCACCTGGTCCAGCAACGCGTTCACCTTGGCGCACGCAGGCTCGTGGAAGTCCGCGAACACCACGGCCACCGCCTCCGTTGGCACCGGTCCCAGACGCGGATCATGTCCCGGGTGGGCCAGCATCCCCGTCCGGACCCACCCCCAGCTGGCAATGACCGCAATCCCCAGCGCCACCCGCCCTACCCGTGGCTTCCCCTTCATTGCCGCACCTCAAACGTCGGGGATTGTCCCAGGTACGGTTCCACCGCCCCGCCCTCCTTCAGCGCGAATCCTCTGTGCAGGATCCGATACGTCCCCGGTTCCGTCCCTGGCCCCGGCAACCACCCGACCGTCAGCTTCGATGCCGCTACCCCCACCCGTTCCCACCGGAACGTTGTGTCCCAGTCCGCATCCGTGCGCACCGTCTCCCAAAACACCCCCGTCCATCGCTGCACGTCCAGGAACGTGGGCAACTGATCCACCCGACGCGCCCCGACCGTTCCGAAGACGTTCTTCGGATGCCCGCCCCAGAAACTCACCTGCACCCGCTGCCCAATCCCATACACACGTTCGCCCACGGGACGCAGCCACACCGGATCGACCACGAGGTCACCAAACGCCGCCAGCGGCCCCGTGCACGCCTCCGCACTTGTGACCGGATTGAGGTTCCGGACCCAACCGTTGCATGACCAGCATTCGTTGCGCCCGATATCCAGGAACCACCCCGCTCCCCGCGCCTCGCACGCATACGGATCGTGCCTCGACGCACGCGCCAATACCGCCGCGATCACGCGTTCACATGCCGTCCCCCCCGTCACCGTGAACACCGTCCGGTTGAACTGCGCTGGGCAACTCCAGCAGGCCCCGGTCAACAGGTCCCAGAACTGCCCCGATGGACAGAGCCCGTTGAACCGCGTCGCACCCGAGAATGCCGCCGGGATCACCTGCTCGCAGGCATTGCCTGCCGTCACGGCAAACACCGTCCGGTTGTACCCTCCAGGACAACTCCAGCACCCACCCGTGCCGATGTCCCAGAACTGTCCCGACGGACAAAGCCCGTTGAACCGCGTCGCACCCGAATACGCCGCGGGCACCACCCGCTCGCACGCACCGGCAGGATCGTTCCAAGCGCGGAACACGAATTTCGCACTGCCCGACGGACAACGGAAACAGCTCCGGATGACGAAGTCGTACACGTAGCCGCTCGGACAATCCGTCCCGAAGAATCCCGTGGCATTCGCGCTCTGGGCCCCGACGAACTCCGAATACGCCGGCCGCTCGCACGCCGTGCCCCCCTCCACGCTGAAGATCGTCCGGTTGTAGCCCGCGGGACAGCTCCAGCAGGCGCCCGTCAGCAGGTCGAAGAACTGCCCGGGCCCACACCCCGCATTCCCGTGTCGCGTCGCGCCTGCGAACACCGAGCTCGCCGGCTTCTCGCACGCATTCCCGGCCGTCACCGGGAAGATCGTCCGATTGTACCCCGCCGGACACTGCCAGCAGTAGCCTGTACCGAGGTCGAAGAACTGGCCTGGACCGCACCCTGGCTGTCCATGCCGCGTCGCTCCGCTGAATTCGGATCGCGCCGGTTGCTCACACGCCGAAACGCCCTCCACGCTGAAGACGGTCCGATTATAGCCTGCCGGGCAACTCCAGCAGTAGCCCGTTCCCACGTCCCAGAACTGTCCCTCCGGACAGCCGGCCTTCCCTTTCAGTTCCGCAGGCCGCGCCTGCGGCAACGGCGGCAAGTCCAGGATCGGATCAATCGCCCGCAACAGGATCCCCACAGGCTCCTGTGTCCGTGGCATCGGTGCGGATGCCATCCCGCCTCCGTTCATCATCGCGTTCGCCATCTCCGAGAACTTCGTCTGGTACGCCGCCAGCGTGAACGCCCCGAACTGCGTCGACGCCGACTCATAGCTTTGCACCGGCAACCCTGCCGCACTCCGCGTCTCGTGCATGTACTCCTCGTACGTCACGACGTACCCCGAGTAGTCGTTCGCCAACCCGGCCACCACCGTCCGCGTTCCCGGCGGCAGGATCGATTCCACCGTCTGCCGCAGACGGTATCCCGCCATTCCCGTCAATTCCGCCGGCACCGCCAGGATCGCGAAATTGCCAATCCGCAGGATCGATACCGGAAGCGTCTGTGGTGTCCACGTCATCCCCTCCACGGCCGTTGTCCCCGTCGTCAACAGCACCTCCTTGGGAAAATGCCGCCGTTCGAATTCGTCGGTGATCGGGTCCTCAAAAATCCCGTTCGCCACCCGGAACGCATCGATCAACTCCTGCGACATCGCCTCGCCGTCCAACGTTCCGCGCGCGAAATCCACGCCCAAGGCTCCGGTGTACGTCGACCAGGGCGGCCGTTCCTTGTCTCCTGCGAACCCAACCTCCGGCTGGTTGTAGGGGAACAACTCGGGCGGATTCACCGCCACCGAGGTCATGTCGACATACATGTGCCGATGGTCGACCGGACCCGTCACCCGCGTCGACGCGCCCTGATACAGCGACATCGCCTTTTCATACTGTCGCCGGCCGATGGTGGTCGCGCGCTTCTCGTCGTCCTCCCCGTGCCCCGGCCAACCGCCCGGCTCGCTGTTCCGCAGGTTCGCCGTCAGGTCCCCCGGATTGGAATTCGCGAATCCCGCCACAAATCCCGTCGAAGCCGCATACCGTCCATGTCCCGGATACAACGCTCCCTTCGCCTGCTCGAACAGGTAGGCCGCATGCCCTTTGTTGTCGCCCGTCAGCATCCGGTTCTGCTTCGAGAACGAAACGCCATGCACCGGGAACCAGTTGAACATCGCGATCTCGCGCCGGTTCGAATGCTCGAACCGGAGGCACAGCATCGTCGTGTCCCGGTTGTCCTTCCCGAACGGATTCGTCAACGCCGGCGACTTTACCTCCAGGTTCTGCTGGAATCCTTCCACCTGCCGGTTCTCGTTCGCATTCTCGAGCTTCCCCTCCGTCATCAGGATCCGCCCGGGCGCCAGGTTCCGATGCGCCTTCTTGATCGCCATGTAGATCCCGTGCACCAACGCATCCTGCGTCTGCCACGAGAACCCACCGATCGTCGCATTGTACAACACATGATGCGAATGCCCACCCGCTCCGCCATGCGTGTGCGTCGCGCTCAACACGATGTTTGCATACGAATAGAAATTCTTCAGCTCGTCGTCCGCCTGCAACCGTTCGTGCACACCCTGCGTGATCGAATGGAACACCTGCCCAGCGTCCACCACCACGAACGCCACTCGCGCAGCGCCCTCCCCACGGCCTGCCGCAATGAAGGCCCGTGCCCATTGCCGGTCATGGATTCCCTCGGATCGCTGGTCGCCGTCCGCATAGCCCATCATCCCGCCGTCCGCCGCCGGTCCCGTCACGTCGTGGATCCCACGCCCTACCAAATAGGGATACAACGCGAGGTTCGTCTCGTCCCTCAGGTAATCCTCCAACCGCGTGCGACCCGTCTGACCGGAAACCTGCAACGCATCGCTTGGATCCAGCGGATTGTATCCCGGCCGACCCACCTCATACAGGTCGTCGATCCCGTCGCCATCCGAATCGCCTGGCCCGTCGTTCGGCACCCGGGT
>JBIKWS010000713.1:0-2844 GCA_044356195.1 Cyanophyceae cyanobacterium | reverse complement strand
GGCAGGTTTCCATCAGCTCGTCCGGGCCCGAAACTTCCGCCATCTCCAACCCGCTGGCCAATGCCGCATCCCGGAGGCACGGATGCGTGCCGCGCGCCAGGACGGCGCCGTCGCACCGGGACGCCAACGCCTGCGCGGCGACCATGGGAGCGCTGTACCCCGAGGACGTGAGGACCGCGGCGGGCGTTCCCATCCACGAAGCCAGCGCCTTCTCCGCCTCGACATAGACAGGAAGATTACCCGTCGTGACCCGCGAAGCCGCCACATCGACCGCCCCCTGCCGGATGGAAGCCGCCAGAAACGTTCGGACCTCCCGATGCCAGGACAACCGGAAATAGTCGCTTCCACCGAAGTACGCGCGCCGTTCGCCCCCCACGAGGACGTGGACGGGACCAGCGGGAACGGCGGCGATCGCGAGTCCGGACTTCACGTGGCAATTCCACCCCAGAAGTGCCGGGCCGTCGACTCCCGGGAAAATTCCTCATGAATTATTCCGCAAGACTTCATGGCAGGATCGCAGGAAGAACGGCAGCGTCACAACATCCACCACACGCGTTTGAGCAATGACCCTGTCCGTAAAATGAAAACCGACCCCCGCGGGCCGTCGTCCCTGAAGGCGGCCTTCACCCTGATCGAGCTGCTGGTCGTGATCGCGATCATCGCGATCCTGGCTGGAATGCTCCTGCCGGCGCTGAGCAAGGCCAAGTCCAAGGCCATCGCCGTCCGGTGCAACAACAACCTCAAGCAGCTGGGCATCGCGTCCCTGATGTATGCCCACGACAACAAGGATCGGTTCCCCGATTGCTCCGGAGCCGCTTGGCCTTGGGACATCCCGGCGCGGGCGGCCAATGCCATCGTCAAGAACGGTGGGCAGCGCGGCATCCTGTACTGCCCTTCCTTCGCCAAACAGAACAACGACGAGCTCTGGCGCTTCACCACCGATTCCACCAACGAGCTGACCCGCACTGAAGCGGGTTATCGCGTCGCCGGTTACGCCTTTGCCTTCAATGGCTCCGGCCGCATCGCACGGACCAACATCACCGAGTCCCTCAACCCAACCCCATGGACGATCGGCGGCGTGCAGTTCGAGCCTGGTCCCTCCGACCGCGTCATCATCGCGGACGCCACCATCTCGATCGGCAGCAACAGCGCGGATCGCACACGGAACCGCTACACCAAGATCGACGGTGGCTGGCGAGGCCATCAGACGGCCCACCTGAACGGGACGCTACCGTCGGGCGGCAACCTGCTCTATCTCGACGGCCACACCGCCTGGGTGAAATTCCAGCAGATGCGGGTGCGGACGACCGGTGACCCGTCGTTCTGGTGGTGATCCGCGGCCGGCGGGCGCGTGGAAAACGTTCTGGATGCAAGGGCCCGGTGACTGCACCGGGCCCGTTGTTTTTTTGAGGGAGCCGATTACTCCACCGGGGCCCCTTCGCCGGGGCGCTTGGTCTTGGGCGGTCCCTTTGGCGCGGCCACACCGCCCGCGTTGGCAGCGGCCTTCACCTTGATCGCAGCGACCTCGGCGTCATCCAGCTTGCCGTTGCCGTCGCGATCGTACTTCGACAGCTGGGATTTCAGGTCGCCTTCAAAAGCCCTCCGCAGCGCCTCGGCTTCAGCCCCCTCGATCTTCCCGTTCTTGTCCTTGTCGAACTGGGTCATGACCTTGCGGACATTCATCCGGGGCCGCGCGGCATCCTTCTCCGCTTCCTTGCCGTGGACCACGCCGCTGAACGCCGCCAACGTCATTCCCGCCACCAGCCATGCCTTCGAGTGCTTCATATGTGTGACTCCTGCTGATTGCATTGCCGTCTGAATCCTTCGGACGCCGGAAACCCCGACCCGGTTACGCCCCGTCATTCGCCAACGCGGGGAGCCAATCCCCGACGTCGCGTCAGTTCGAGAACCACCGCAAAAACCTCGTCCGCCGTCAACCGCGTCGTATCCACCACGATCGCATCCGCCGCCGCAGCCATCGGGCTCGTTCCCCGGTTCCGATCCAGACGGTTCCGTTCGAGGACGTCCACGTACGCCTGCTCGAAGGGCACGCCCTGCCCCCGGTTCAACCGCCGCGCCGCCTCCACACCATCCACTTCCAGCCAGATCTTCAATGGCGCCTCCGGAAAGACGACCGTCCCGCAATCGCGGCCATCCGCCACCAACCCGGGATCCCGGTACAACCCGCGCTGGAAGTCCAGCAACGCCGCCCGGACCTCGGGCACGCGGCTGTACGAGGGCGTCTTCGCCGAAACCTCCGGCGACGTCAGCACCTCCACCGGCAACGGCCGGGCCCCCAGACCGGGACGGCTGAGGAAGTAGCTGTGGGTCGCCTGATTGTACGAAAGTCCACCCTCCTGCAACCGTGCCACCAACCGTTCCGGTGCCTGCTCCGGGGTGATGTCCTCGGCCATCGCCAGCACCGTGGCCGCCCGGTAGACGTGCCCCGTCGAGATGCCGTGCCAGCCCAGTGCCCGGCTCAGCCGGAGCATGGCGGTTGATTTCCCCGTCGCTGCCCCTCCATCCAATGTGATGATCCGCTTCATGAAATCCTGCGATACAACGCCAAGGCCAGGTCGCCGCGGCTCCCGCCCTGCTCTCCCACCAGTCGCCGGAACCCGACCGCATCCAGCACCAGCACCGTGACCTCCGGAGACACCGCCCGCACGGTTGCGGTCCGCGGTGTCCCCCGAAGGAGTCCGATTTCACCGAAATATTCCCCGGCACACAACCTCGCCCGTTCACGAACCGTTCCGTTCGTTTCCTGTTCCACCACCACTTCCCCCTCGGTGATGACGAAGAACTCTGAAGCCGACTCCCCTTCGCGGACGAAAACGGTGCCCG
>JBIKWS010000070.1:0-10140 GCA_044356195.1 Cyanophyceae cyanobacterium | reverse complement strand
ATTGTTCGGCAGCGACAAGGGATCGTTCACCGGTTCCGACCGCAAGCGTGCGGGCTTGGTGGGCGCGGCCGAGGGTGGGACGTTGTTCCTGGATGAAGTCGCGGAGATTCCGTTGGTGCAGCAGGCGAAGCTGCTGCGGTTCCTGGAATCGCGGGAATACCGGCCGTTGGGAACGACCACGCCGCGGCAGTTCACGGGCCGCATCGTGGCGGCCACGCATCGGGACCTGGCGGCGGAGGTCGTGGCGGGACGGTTCCGCGAGGATTTGATGTACCGGTTGGATGTGATGGGCATCCGGATGCCCGCGTTGCGGGAACGGCCGGATGACATCCCGGCGTTGACGCAGGCGATGGTGGTGCAATTGGCGACCAAGTACGGACGCCGGGCACCGTTGGTGCGGCCGGAGGATCTGGCGACGTTGTCGGGCCATCATTTCCCGGGGAACGTGCGTGAGCTGCGGAACCTGCTGGAGCGTTCGTTGCTGAAGACGCCGCCGGAGTCGTCGTGGATGAACCTCGACATCGCGTGGCTGCGCCAGCGATCGGGTGCGTTGATTGCGCCACCGCCGTCGAATCTCAGCGTGGTGCGCGATCCGGTGCCGGCGACGCCGGTGCCTGTCGTTCCGGTGGCGCCTGCGGCACCGTTGGCTCCACCCGCCGAAAGCGCGGTTGATGCGCGCACGGTGGCGTTTCCGAAGTCGGAGGAACTGGCCTTTGAACCGCCGGCGGACCGGATGCTTTCGCCGCTGGAATTGCAGGAGTACCAGTTGATCGCCCGCGTCCTGCGCGAGGAACGCGGAGGCATCCGACGGGCCGCGTTGCGGCTGGGCCTGACGCATCAGGCGTTGTTGCGGCGGTTGCAGAAATGGCCGGAGCTGCGTCCGGCACAGGCGTCATGAAAACCACGTGGACGGTGCGGCTCGGGGTCTGGGGCGGCGCGTTGTGGCTGTGGGCCACGATCGTCGCGGCGGCTGCGGAGCCGGCCACGTCTCGGTTGGTGGAATGGGCGGGAACGGTGGAAGTCTCGATGACCAACGCCGCCTTCGTCCCGGCGGCGACAAACCATGTGTTGCGGGTGGGCGACCGTCTGCGGACCGGGCCGGCGAGCCGTGCGACCCTGCAGTTGTCGGACCGTTCGGTGGTGCGCGTGGGGGCCTCCACCGTGCTCGAGATCCGGGATCCGGTGGAGCCCACGGGGACGCGGCGGTTCCAGCTGCGGTCGGGGCTTTTGTTCTTCCTGAACCGCGAGCGGCCTTCGAGCGTGGAGTTTGACACGCCGTTGGTGTCGGGAGCGATCCGCGGGACCGAGTTTCAGTTGCGGGTGGATCCGGCGGATGGCGCGACGGTGCTGGGACTGTTCGCGGGTGCGGTGGAATTGAAGGGCGCGTCCGGAGCGGTCGCGGTGGAAGCCGGGCAGGAAGTGGAGATCCGTCCGGGTCAGGACGCTCAGGTGCGCCCGGTGCTGCCGCTGCGTCGCGGCATCCAATGGGCGTTTCATTATCCGATCGTCCTGGATGCAACGGCATCGGAGTTGGGATTGGCTGGCAACGCGGCGTGGCAACCGGTGGTGGAGGCGTACGCGTCGGGTGACCTGCGGACTGCCTACGCACGGATGCCTGCGGTTGCGGGCAATGAACCGTCGGGGGCGCGCGTGCTGCGGGCCGCGCTGGAACTTTCGATGGGACGGGTGACGGAGGCTGCGGCGTTGCTGGACGGAGTCGATGGATCCGGTTTACGCGGCGCAGTGACGGCGTTGCGGGAACTGATGGCAGCCGTGGCGATGGACGTGTCCGCCGGTGCGTTGGCGGAACCCGCGCAGGCGTCGGGTTGGCTGGCGCGATCGTATTTGTTGCAGTCGCGGTTGGATCTTCCCGGGGCATGGGCGGCCGCGGATCGGGCGGTTGTGTTGTCTCCGGGATTTGGCGCGGCGTGGGTGCGTCGGGCGGAGTTGGCGTTGTCGACGGATCGCCGGTCCGAAGCGCGGCGGTCGCTGGAACAGGCGCGCCAGTTGGCGTCGCGGCATGCCGGAGCGCGGGTGGTGGAGGGATTCCTGGCGATGGACGAGCGGCGCTGGGCGGAGGCCGGTGAGGCGTTCAGCGAGGCGATCGCGATGGATGGGTCCTTGTCGACGGCTTGGCTCGGACGCGGATTGTTGGGCTTGCACCTTGGACGCGAGGTGGAGGCGTTGTCGGACCTGCAGGTGGCGGCCGTGTTGGAACCCCAGCGCGGGGCGTATCGGGCGGCGTTGGGCAAGGCGTTCAGCGCAGCGGGTGACGTGAAGCTGGCGGACAAGGAATTCCGGTTGGCGCGGGAACTGGATCCGGCGGATCCGACGCCGTGGTTTTACGCGGGTCTGCATGACCTGCAGCAGAACCGGTACAACGCGGCGGTGCGCAACCTCGAGGAGGCGTCGGCGCGCAACGACGGGAGCGCGGTTTTCCGGTCACGGCAGCAGTTGGACCGCGACCAGGCAATGCGCAGCGCGGACCTGGGCGTGGCCTACGCGGTGACCGGGTTGGACGAGGTGGCGTGGCGCGCGGCGACGCGTGCGGTGGTCGAGGATTACACCGATTTCTCCGGACACCTGTTCACGGCGCGGGCGTTGCAACTGCGGGAGGATCCGGCCGGGTTCGATCTTCGTTGGGAAACGGCGCGGCAGGCGGAATTGCTGGTGGCCAACCTGCTCGCACCGCCGGGTGCCGGGAACCTCTCGCGGGTGTTGTCGCAACAGGACCACCTGCGGGCCTTCGGGCTGGCCCCGGTGGGAATGTCGAGCCGCACCGAGTACCGGTCGCGTGGGGATTGGGAGCAGGTGGGCAGCGTGTTCGGGCAGGTCGCGGCGGTGGGGTATGCGATCGACACCGAGTACCGCAGCCTGCGCGGACAAGGTCCGTTGCAGGGACAGGAGAGTTTTAGGTCTTCGCTGCAGGTGCGCTTCGACCTGGGACCGTCGGACGCGATCCTGATCCAGACAGCAGTCGGCGAGGGCAATGCCGAGGATGTGGCGCGGCGGTATGATCCGAACGTGGCGAGCTCGTTGCGTGCATGGAGCCGTCGGGAGCCGGAATTGCAGGTGGGTTACCGGCATGAATGGCGGCCCGGCGTGGTGACGCTGGGGTTGGTGTCGCATCTGTCGGATCGGTTGCGTGTGGAGAATCCGGACGCGCAGACGCCGTTCCTGGTGCAGCGCGGCGGGGTGCCGGCGGGCTTTGGAACGGTGGCGAGTCATGGGTTGGAGTTCGAAAGCGAGTTCGAGGTGAACTCGGTGGAACTGCAACAGGTGGTCCAGGGCGAACGCATGGGGATCATCGCTGGTGCCCGGTATCAGTCGGGGGACGTGGACGCGCGGTCGCGGTTGGTGCCGGTGCTGCCCGGACCGGTGATCGAGAGCGTGAACCGCTCCGACCTGGAGCGGGTGAACGGCTACGCCTACTGGCAGGTGCGCCCGTGGAACTGGCTCCGCGCCTGGGCCGGGGTCTCGTACGATCACCTGGAGTACCCGGCGAACGCGGACCTCGCGCCGCTGGGATCGGACGGATCGGACCGATCGGACGGATCCGTCGGATCAGTCCGATCCGACCGATCCCTGCTCGCCCCGAAGATCGCCCTGGCGGTCACGCCATGGAAGGGCGGGGAATTGCGGGCGGCCTTCACGCGGTCGATGGGCGGGTTGTACTTTGACGATTCCATGCGGCTGGAACCGGGGCAGGTCGCCGGGTTCGGCCAGTCCTTCCGCAGTCTCGCGCCGGAGTCGGTGATCGGGTTGGTGCCCGCCACAGCCTTCGAGACGATCGGGGTCCGGTGGGACCAGAAGTTGCCACGGGACATCTACGTCGGGGTGGAGGCGCTGCGGATGGAATCCGACGGGAGCCGCGGGGTGGGTGTGCTGACGAATTCCCTGCCGTTTCCGGTGGCGGATTCGCCCTCGCAGATCGGGCAGGAGGTGGATTTCACGGAGCGGTCGGTCGCCGGGTATCTGGGAATGCTGGCAGGGGAAGCGTGGTCGTTCGGAGTGCGGCCGCGCGTGTCGGAGGCGGAGTTGCGGACGCGCTTTCCGTCATTGCCGGACGGTTTGCCGGGGCTCGATGCCATGTCCGGTGCGCGGACCGCGACGTTGCTGGAGGTGGGGCTTTGGCTGCGGATGAATCATCCGTCGGGGTTCTTTGCCGGATGGGACAGCACATGGCGGCAGCAATGGCTTTCCGGAGCGGGCGCCCCCGGGGCAGGCGATGCGTTCTGGCAGCACGACATCCACGTGGGATACCGCTGGCCGCGGCGCCACGCGGAGGTGCGCCTCGGGGTGCTGAACCTCACGGATACGGACTACCGCCTGGACCCGCTGAACCTGATGGCCGAGCCGGCGAGGCAGCGGACGTTTCACGCGAGCCTGAGGCTGAATTTTTGAGGGGAAGGGGCTGATGGCGGGGTTCAACTCCGTTTTGTAGACTGCGTGCCCCCACGCGGCGGTTCATGATCCACGCCGGGTGAGGTCACCCGGCCTAAAAGCGAGGAACCGGGATCTGGAAACAAGGAACGCACCATTGGCCAGAACCATGGCTTCCGAATCCAAAAATCCCTTGAACGGCTAGCCTCAGTTGTTGGCTACCGAACCCGGACCGCCTTCTGACGGCTAAGGGGGAGGTGGGTTTGCTTGAGGAGGCGCCAGGCTTGTTGAAGCGGGTGGAGCTGGGAGAGGTCGACGGGGCGGAAGGAATCGCCGGAGGCTTCGAAGTAGGTTTGAGCCTGCCATCGGGCGAAGAGGGTGTCGCGAAGCACCGCGGTGAGGGTTCCAGTGGCGCGGGCGCACGAGGCTTCGGTTTCGATCAGTTCGCGGAGGTAGGGCGCGTAGAGGTGGAGCGTCGCGACGGAGTCAGCGGCGGCGTGGTAGCGCCAGAGGGAGTTGGCGACGCGGCGCTGCCCCAGGAAGTGGAGCCCATGGAAGTGGTAGAAGACCGGGCGCAGGCCGGTGGAGTTGAGGTGACCGTCCACCACCGCGAGGGGGAAGTCGCGGAGGTTCCAGGGGGCGAGTCCGGCGACGGGCGGTTCGAGGACGGTGATCTGGTCCGGGAAGTCGTTGGGCCAGGAATCGAGGTAACGCTGGTCGGCGTAGCGGTTGTTCTCTTCGTCGACACGATGGAAGCACCATTCGAGGCACTGGCGCCGCCACTGGTTGAGGCATGCGCGTCCGATGGCGTCATTGCGGAAGCCCTGGAAGGAGACGTTGAAGCTCCCGGTCTGGAGTCCAACCTTCCGCATCGGTTGGGTGAAGGCGTGCCGGGTGATGAAGATCGGCTTCTGCTCGAGTTGTCTGAGAAGGGGTGTGGGATCCGAGAGGAAGAAGATGTCGGCGTCGAGGGAGACCACGGCATCGAAGCGCCCGGAGTCGAGGAGGTGAAGGGGGAGGCAGGGGCTGAGGGTGAAGCAGTATTCGCCGTGGCTGCGGTTGCGTCGGGCCCGAGGCAGTTCGGGGTCGGCGGCCTCGAGTGTGCTGATGGCGATGGGGCGGAGGCCGGGTTCACCCAGCTGCGAAAGGCACTGGAAGGAAACGTCGTCGAGGCAAAGGGCGAAGACCGCGGGGGCAGGTGCCGGCATCTGACGGCGGAGAGACCGGATCATGGTCAGGCCGCGGGAGAGGTACTGGCGGTCGAACAGCGTGCAGAACGCGATGTTCATCGGATGGCGGGTTCGAGGACGAACCCGGCCCACTCGAAGCGTTGGCCGCCGATCCAGCCAGGATCATCGCAGGCGCTGACGGAGGTGCCGGCGATCCGGAAGCGGGAGGCGATTTCTCGGTTCAACAGGTCGTGAGCGAAGAACCAGAACGGGGATTCCATGCGGTAGATGCACTCGGGTACGGCCTGCCGGGTGAGGCGGTGCCGTTGGGCGGAGCGGAGGACGGCTAGACGTTCGATGAGTGTCCACGGGGCTCGTAGTGCAGCGAGTTCCTCCAGGGTCCGATTGGGGTCCGGGACACAGGGGAGGACGCCGGCAGCAACGACCACATCGGGTGGCCCAAAGGCATCGGTGGCCTCGCGGATCGAATCGAAGAACCGGACAGCTGGGTCCTCGACCACGGTGCGGGCGGCACGGGTGACTTCCGGAAGCTCGACAACCGCCCATTGGATCGGACCGAACCGATCGAGCCAGGCGCGATTCTGGTAGAAACCGGCGCCGAATCCGCCGCCGAAATCGAGGACTGTACGAGGTTGGCGGGGGCCGGTGGCTAGGCTGGCCAAGGCCGTGAGCAGTGGCCATTCGGGGCGGGGGTCTTCGAAAAGGATTCCGTCCCGTTCATGGTGTGCCGAGCCCGCGGCGAGGGCCCGATGCGCGCGCGCATAGGCCTCGCACATGGGGCCGGGACCATATGATCGACAGGCGGCGGCGGCGGACGACCAGTCCGGGTAGTCCCCCGACCACATCGAAGAGTTGAGCCGGAGGATCCGGGCGGCCTGTTCGACGAGTCGGCAGGCCAGGATCCCCGGCGTCAGGTCACGGAAGCGTCCTGACATGCGGGCGCGCATCACTTCTGCGGCACCCGGTGGATGGTCTGGAGGATCTCGCTCTCGACGGGTTGCCCGGTGGTAGACTTGAGGGCGAACCGGATGCGCTGCTGCATCGCGGGGACGGTGGAGGCGAGGGTCAGCCGGACGGTCTTGCCGTCCTTGGCGAGTTCGGCACCGGTGACGTCGACGGTGTCATGACCCTTGGCAGCGGGATCGGAGAGGCGGAACTCGGGTGAGCCGTACTTCTCGGTCCATTGGTAGTTCCACCGTTCGACGCTCCAGTTCTGGAGGTCGGCAACGGTGGCGGGATCGAGTTTGTCGGTGAAGGTGATCTCGACGCCGGTCTTCCGGACGTGGAGGTCGCGGGGCATGACGACGGGCTTGCCGGTGTAACGCACGCGATGGAAGGCTCCCTGCCGTGCGCCGTTGGACTGCCAGATGACGAGGCCACAGGTGTAGAGCTGGCCGTCGAGGGGACTGAAGCGGGAACGCATGATCCCGGACTCAAAGCGTAGCGGGAACTTCACGACGCCGGCCTGACGGACGCCATCGACCTCCTCGTGCATGACCTTGAAGAGGGAACAGGTGCCGTAGCTGGTGTGCAGGAGATCGCCTTCGAAGGGGCCCCAGCGCTTGCTGGTGACCCAGGCCTGGCCGCCGGAGGAGTTGTCGGCGTTCTTCGGAAGCCAGAAGAGCGGAAGGTCGTAATCGGTGGGCTTGGGCGTGCGGTGCGCGGTGAAGACGTGACCGTAGAATCCGCCAGGCTTCATCCAGTTCACACGCGACGCAGGCACCCAGTTGCCCTCGTTGTCGGAGGACGTGATCTGGTCCTTGGGTCCCATGCCGATGCCATTGGGGGCGCGCAGGCCGGTGGCGACCACCGAGAGGGTCTCGCCGTCGGGGGTGACCTTCAGGAGCGTGCCGTGGTGGGGGATCTTCGCTTCGCCGAGATTGCCACCCTTGTTGAAGTAGAAGTTGCCGGCGCGGTCGGTTTCGAGACCGAGGCAGAACTCGTGGTAGTGGTCGGTGATCGTGGTGTCGTTGTTGAAGTTCTCGTAGTGGTCGGCCTCGCCGTCCTTGTTGAGGTCGTGCAGGCGCGTGATCTGGTCGCGGCCGAGGACGTACACGGTGTCCTTGACGATGCGGAGGCCAAGCGGCTGGAAGAGGCCGGAGGCGAACCGTTGCCAGCGGATGTTCTGCAGGCCTTCGTCGAGGCCCGAGACGATCCACACGTCCCCGGAGACGTTGCAGATGGCGGCGCGGGTGGCGTCCTTGAAGAAGTCGAATCCACCGAAGCGAAGCCACGATTTCTGCGGGTTGTCGTCGGGCCAGGTGATGGTGTCGACGACATAGGGTCCGTCGCCGCCGCTGGTGGCGAGCTTGCCCTGGGTGACGACGGGTTCGCCCCAGATTCGAGGGCCGGGCTTGAGGTCGGCGCGGAGATCGGCGGGGGCACTGCGCTTCGCCATCGGGCTGCCTTCCGGGAGGTAGGTCAGGCGGAAGGGTTGGTGGGCCTTGATCGCGGGCAGCGAGAGCCAAAGGGTGGAACCGACCAAGCGGAACTCCGCATTCGCCGTGACGCCATCCACACGGACCTCGATGGAGGGACCGTTGGTGCCGGACTTGAACGTGGCGGAGTTCGGGCCGATGGCGAGGTTGCGCGCGGGAACTTCGGCGATACGCAGCATTCGGGGACCGGAGTCGCGCTGATACTGGATGACGCGATTGAACCCGCCGCCTTCGTACGAGGGCTGTTCGAGAACACCGACCTTGCCGAGGTCATACTCAAGCACGACGCGGTCGCCGTGGCGATGGAGTCCGCGCCAATGGCCCCAGGCGTCGGGAAGACGTTCGAAGCGCGTGGGGCGCGGGTCGTCGAGGTTGTCGGCGGTGGCCCAGCCGGGGCCGTTGGAGGTGTGGAAGAGTATGTCGCCCCAGGGTTCGGGAAGGCCTTCCATGCCGTCGCGGCCGCGGGGAAGGTGCAGGAATCCGCCGGACCATGCGGCATTCCAGCGCAGGGTCATGGTGTCGAAGTTGACGGCGGCAGGGGCGGCCTCCGACCCGATCCGGAGCGTCAACGTCTTGAGTGCGGCGACGGAGCCCTTGAGGTTGGAGGAGAAGAACGGTCCCTGTTCCATCTGCTCCCATTTCCAACGGCCGGCGGCATCGGTGGGAATGGGGGGCTTGGCCTTCTGGGCGTGGGCGTTGAAGCCGGTTGCCAGGGTGGTGGCAACGGCCATCGAGAGCAGCAACGTGCGGGGCATGATGGGATCATGCCGTAGGAGGGGCGGGAGTTTGAAGTTTGAAGATTCAAGATCCTCGATTGCAGGCCGGGTGCCCTCACGTGGCGGATCATGGACAGCTGGCGACGTGTTACGTCCTGGATGAAAGAGGTCACCGCAGGGTCCGCTGCCTGAAGTTGGCGGTCGTGTCTCCGGGGTACGCCGGAGGCGTTGCAGCGATCTGGAATCTGGGAACTGGGAACTGGTAACTCCCTCCCTCACACCACCTGGACGGTGTTCTCGAGGGTGCCGATGCCGGAGATGCGGATGCGGACGACGTCGCCCTGGGCAAGCGTGAATTCGTTGGCGGGCACGACGCCCGTGCCTGTGAGGAGGATGGCGCCGTCCGGGAACTCCTGGCTGCGACCCAACCATCCGGCCAGTTCCGGGAAGGACCGCTTGATCTGGTCGATGGAGGTTTCCCCGGCGAACACCTCGGCTCCGCCGCGCAGGATCTGGACCCCGATGGTCCACGAGCGGGCTTCGGCTTCATCGGCGGCGACGCGGATGCAGGGGCCGAGGGCGCAGGAGGCGCGATACATCTTGGCCTGTGGCAGGTAGAGGAGGTTTTCGCCCTCGATGTCGCGGGAGGACATGTCGTTGCCCGCGGTGAACCCCACCAGTTCCATGCGCGAGTTGAACACCAGCGCCAGTTCCGGCTCGGGAACGTTCCACTTCGCGTCGCTGCGGATGCCGACGATCCCGCCGGGACCCGAGACCTTGGCCGGCATCGATTTGAAGAAGATCTCCGGACGCGGTGCCTCGTAGACGCGATCGTAGGCGCTGGCGCTGAAGTCCGATTCCTCCATGCGCGCCTTCTTGCTGCGCAGGTAGGTCACGCCGGCGGCCCAGACTTCCTGCTGGTCGACCGGTGCCAGGAGTTGGACCGAGGCCAGCGGATGGATGGGCAGCGGCGTGGCCGCCAACGCACGCAGGACTTCGGTGAGATGGGTGCTCTCCAGCAGCGTGGCGAGCGATGTGATGCCCGCGGCGGAGAGATCCTGCACGGAATCCGTCGAAAGGAGACCGACGCGCGGCGAGGCACAGGAACCGATGGAGAAACGGCAGAGCTTCATGGATACGGGTGTCGTGTGCGTTCAGAATGACACCCCGACCGGATCGCCCGCAAGGGTGCGGGCGAGATTCAGGGGTTGGGGGGGCGATCCCGATTCCAAGCCCGTTCCCCATCGGCAACATGCCGGACCGACACAGTAAGGAATGACGAGCAGCCCGGACGGCTGCCTCTGCCGCCCGCCTCGGTATCGGTATCGGGATCGCCATCGGAATCGCGGTTTGGGGCTGATCGAACTCGATGCCGATTCGGGGGCATCTCGACACCGCTCCCAATTCGAATGG
>JBIKWS010000712.1:0-2849 GCA_044356195.1 Cyanophyceae cyanobacterium | reverse complement strand
CCGGCGTAGGTCACACGGTAGAGGGCCGACTGGGTGCGGCGACCGCCGATGGCGAAGTACATGGCTCCGTCCTTCGGGCTGACGAGGAGGTCGGTGAGCGGCAGCGGCGAACCGGAGATGAATTCCTCCGTGGTGGCGGTGTAACCGGCACCGTCGGGCTTGAGGTGGACGGCGTAGAGTTTGCCGTAGGACCAGTCGGCGATGTAGAGGGCTTCCTGGTACTTGGTGGGGAACTTCGCGCCGTATCCGAAGGTGACGCCGGTTGGGGACCCGGGGCCGATGTCAGCAACGGCCCCGAGGCTGTCGGCGTAATAGGCGGGCCACTTGCCGGCACCGGAGCGCCAGCCGAACTCGGCGCCGCTGACGACATGGTTGACGCGCGTGGGGCGGTACCACGGGGTGTTCATGTCCCACTCCATGTCGGCGTCATAGGTGAAGAGTTCGCCGGCGCTGTTGTAGGCGGCGTCGTATTCGTTGCGGAATCCGGTGGCGATCAATTCCCAGGATTTGCCCTCGGGATCGGTCTTGGCCACCCAGCCGCCGGGGGCGAGGACGCCCTTCATGAAGCCGTTGCCGTCCCAGAGACGGGGGAGGAGGTGATCCTCGGACCAATGCGTGGGAACGCGGGAGGCGTTGATCTCGGTGACCTTGGTCTGGTTGCCGGAGATGATGGTGAGGGTCTTGCCGTCCGGGGAGGGCAGGATGGCGTGGGGACCGTGTTCGCCGCCGCCTTCGAGTTTCCGGAGGAGCTTCACCTCGTCGTATTGATCGTCGCCGTTGGTGTCGCGGACGCGATAGAGGCCGCGTCCCTGATAGGACTCGTTGGCGACCATGACGTAGAGGCTGTCGAAGGCGTGGAGAAGGCCCTGGGCCTGGCCGACCTCGATGTTGAGGGGATCGATCTGGATGCCGGCGGAAGTTCCGGCGGGCGGAGTGACGACGCGGTAGAGCTTGCCGTATTGGTCGGAGACGATGAGGCGACCCTTGGGATCCATGGTCATCGCGACCCAGGAGCCTTGGTCCTTCTTGGGAACGGTGTGGAGGAGCTCAACCTGGAAGCCCTTGGAGACCTTGAGTTGGTTGATCGGGGTGGCGAGGCCGGAGATGGAACCCTGGGCATTGGCCACGACACTGGGGAGAACCGCGAGTGCGGCCGCAATGGCCACAGCGCGACGCATCGATGCGGGAGCGGGGAGGAACATGTGCCGTCATTGACGGTTGGATGGGTGGGGAGTTTCAAGGGGGAAGTTGGGAGGGAGTTGCCAGAGGCCAGTTCCCAGATACCAGAAGGGGGAAGGACGCCGGGTGAGGGCACCCGGCCTTCACCTGGGAACGGGCCGCATTGGGTTCGTGCTTGAATCCGGGTGGGTCCGGTCGTCCAGTCATTCCATGTCCGCTCCATCCGTGAAGCGCCGGCGTGAGGACGACCGGGAGAAGCGCCGTGCCCAGATCCTGAGGGCGGCGACGGAGCTGTTTGCCCGGAAGGGTCTGGAGAACGTGACGTTTGGAGATATCGCGAAGCGCGCGCGCCTCAGCCGGCCCCTGGTGTACTTCTACTTTTCGGATCAGAGGGCGATCTTCCTGGAGGCGGTCCTGATGGCCCACGGGAAGTTGCAGGCGCGGTTTCTGGAGGCTTCCGCGAACGGTTCCAATGGCATCACCCGGATCGAGAACATCGGTCGGGCCTACGTGCAGTTCCAGCGTGAGGATCCGTCGGCGTTCCAGTTGTGCGCCCTGTATGACGCCAACCCGGTGGTGGAGGGCGAGACGGATCCCATCGCCGTTCAACTGGGCGCGAGCGAGGTGGAAACACAGCGGCTCTGCTCGCAGGCGATCGCGGAGGGAATGGCGGACGGAAGCATCCGGCCGGACCTTGGGCATCCGGCGCATGTGGCGGTGGTCCTGTGGGCCTGCGTCCACGGGATGGCGCAGTTGGGGGCCATGCGTGGGCCGGCGTTGAAGAAGATGTTGGACCTGGATGGGGACGGATTGGTGGAGGAAGGGATCCGGCTGTTGCGGCGGTCGTTGGTGCCGGGGGAAGCTTCAAGTTTGAAGATTCAAGATTGAATGGTTTCGGGGCGGCGATGGCCTCATCGCCATGGGACAGGCTTTGGAACGGCGACGAAGACGTCGCCACCCCGTTCCAGAGCGGGCTTGAAACCTGGGACTGCTTCCACTGCCTCCCGACGGCGTTCTGGGAACTGGGATCTGGGAACTGGAAACTCTCCCGGGCCTGCCTCCTGACGGCGGCTGCAACGTTGGGGGAGACTTTTTCATCGACGGATGCGGCATGGCTGTGGCTGTTAACGGGGACAACCATGCGTATCCTGTTCGTCGCGGATCTTCACTACACGCTGAAGCAGTTCGACTGGCTGATGGCCCAGGCGGACACGCATGACGTGGTGGTGATCGGGGGCGATCTGCTGGACCGTGCCTCGGTGCTCGATTCGCAGGTGCAATCGGTGGTGGTGGAGAAATACCTGCGCCGGATCGCCGAGCGGAAACCGCTGATCGTGAGCTCGGGGAACCACGACGGGGATCGGCGTTCGGCCGCGGATGAATCGGTGGCCGGGTGGTTGCAGGAGATCCGGCAGGGGCGGTTGCATGTCGACGGCGACAGCGTGCTGATCGAGGGAACGCTGTTCACGGTCTGTCCCTGGTGGGACGGGCCGGTGTCGCGCGCGGCCCTGGAGGAGCAGTTGGCGCGTGATGCCGCGCTGCCGCATGAACGGTGGGTGTGGATCCATCATGCGCCCCCGGACCAGAGCCCGGTGAGTTGGGCGGGACGGAAGTTCGGCGGGGACGAATTCCTGGGCGGCTGGATCCAGAAGCATCGGCCTGACTTCGTG
>JBIKWS010000711.1:0-2851 GCA_044356195.1 Cyanophyceae cyanobacterium | reverse complement strand
ACGGAGACGCAGGTCGCGTCCGCTGATGGAGAGGCTCTTTCCCGTGGCGATGGATTTCACGGTGCCGCCGCTGTCGCCGTTGGCGAGGTAAAGCCAGCCGTCGAGGCCCCATTCGAAACCGTTGAACCGGTGTTGCTGGTTGCCGGGGTTGAATCCGGTGAACAGGACCTGGCGCACATCGGCGCGGCCGTCGCCGTCGGTATCCTCGGCGTAGAAGAGATCCGGGGCGGCGGCGACCAGCACCCCCTTGCCGTACGGCAGGACGCTCGAAGGAAAGGGAAGATCGGTGAGGAAGGGAATGGCGCGGTCCATGCGCCCGTCGCCGTCGTCATCGGAAAGGACCTTCACCTGACCGCCCGGTTTTCCCTGGCCGTCGAGGCCCAACGGATAGTCGCGCATCTCGACAATCCACATCCGGCCCTGCGCGTCCCAGTCGAGGTAGACGGGATCGATGACCACGGGTTCGGCAGCGACGAGTTCGATCTGGAACCCGTCGCGCAGCCGCATCGAAGCGAGGGCTTCCTGCGGGGATTTGGGCGGCGGCATCCGGACGGCGATCAGATCCCGGGCGTTCACGCGCAACGTTTGCGCGGCCGAGGCAACGACGATCTCGCCGTTCACGACGCGGACCTGGGTCCCGACGAGGGAAGGGGGTTCGTCAGGACTGCCGACGCGTGGGCCGGATCGGACGAACTGGGACCAGCCCTTGGTCCAGCCGAGGTGGGGCTGGACGGTGCGGTTCCACAGGTGGATGGCGTACCCGGAGGGATTGGACTGGAGGAGGTCATCGAACCCGTCGCCGTTGAGGTCGAGGAACCGGAGGCCGTTGTCGCGCCCCTGGGCATCGAGCGCGTGGATGCCTTCGGGAAACTGGAAGTCCGCGGGGGAATTGTCGGGCTTCTGCAGGGCGGACTTGCCGGGTTGATGGACGATCGCCTCGGCGGTGCCGTCGTGGTCGAAGTCCACGCGCTCGGGTTGGCTGACCTGGGCGTGGAGGGCCACTCCGACGATCAGGGCGAGCCCGCACGAAGCCCATCGTCGGTGCTGACGTTGTCCGCGTACTGGCCTGCGAGGACCGCCAACGGGAGCATTCATTTTCCGAGGCGGTCGAGGATGTTGCGGGTGATCCGCTCGACGATGGGATCGCGACCACGAAGTCCGTGGGACCAATCGGTGGAACCGCACGTGAAGACCGTGCCGCCGCGGGTGTAGACGCCGAGGACGGCGTTGCCCTTGCGGCCGGGTTCCCAGCGTTCGTACCACTCGCAATCGTCGGGGTGCCATTGGGCGGGGGCGGACGCGAGGATCTGGAAGGAGGGCGGGGTGCCGTCGCGGTAGGTTGGGGTGGGAAGGCCATCCTTCCAGGTGAGTTCACAACCGTCGCACTCGTATCCGACGATGGTGTCCTTGGCGCCGAAGGCGTCGCCCGCCTTGAGTTGGGTGCCTTCGAAGACCCAATGGTTGGGACGATGGACGTTGAAGGCGCCGGGGGCGTCCATGAGTTGGCCGTGGCTCTTGTGGTAACCGCCCCAGAGGAAGCCGACACCGGTGAGTTGGTTCTCGGGGCGCTCCACGAGGTGATGGCTCCAGAGGGAGGAGAGGGTCGACTGGCTCTTGCGCGCGACGAAGACCGGGTCTTGCTGGACGTTCTGTTTCCAGCAGGTGAGGGCGGTGCCGTTGTCCTCGGCGCGGACCTGCCAGCAGCAGGTGTTGCCACTGAAGAAGGCGACGTTGCCGCCATGCGTGATGAACTTCTCCAGATGGTCACGCATCGGGCCGGACCAGTACTCGTCGTGGCCGACGCTGAGGACGAGTTTGTAGGCGGCGAGGATCTCCGGGTGGGATTCCAGGTCGCCGTTGGCGGCGTAGTCGAGGGTGTAGCCGCTGGACTCGGCCCATTGGACGAAGGCCTGTTCCCAGCTGGAGAACTGGGATTCCGGCGGGCGCAGGTAGGAGACACGGTGACCCTGGTTTCCACCCTGGCCGTTGTAGGCGTAGAGGCTGAACCCGCCCCAGTTGTTGTAGGCGTTGTAGGTGTGCGTGGAGAGTTGGAGCAGGATCTTCGAGTCGCGGCCGGGTTGGTTCGATCGGACGATGAAGTAACAGGAGGACTCCGAGGAACGACGATTGCGGCGGGTGTACTTCCCGCCGCGATCCTCCACACGCAGGGTCACGTGGTAATACCCCGGCCTCCACGCGGCCCCGATGGGCACCTGGAGGCCGACCGGCCAACGGCATCCATGCGACGAGGCGTCCTCGGGGATCGGATGGACCCGGCCGTTGTCGCCCGTGCCCGACCACACGACCTCGCGCGTCGCCCCAAGGCGGGCAATCTCGACGGCGAATCGGGGAAGGCTGGAGGAGATGTGGAGTTCGAGTTGGGCCCCCTGCGGGTAGCTGACCTGACCGGCGTACCCTTCGACGTGGATTTCTGCAGGACGGTCGTTGGCGTGCAATCCGGCCGCAGCACCGAGGGTGGCAAGACCGGTGAGGCGAAGGAACGGGCGTCTTCGGAGGACGGCGGGGTTCATCGGGGTGATCTTGGTGTCCGGCCAATCAGATTCAAGCACCGCGGTTCTTCCGGGGGCATCCCGATGCCGCATTCTGTGGGGCCGGGAATAGGGCGACGCTGTCCTCATCGCCCGGGAGAGGCTTTGGGAAGGCGACGAGGACGTCTCCACCCCGTTCCAATGGCGGGTTGCATCAAGAGGTGCTGCGGTTTTTCCGCTGGCTCCGGGTGGCATGCCGGGGCGTAGGGTCAGGAATAGAGATGGCCACGGCTGGGGAAGACAATCCGGGGTACGAAATTCCTGACTACAGGCTGGTCCGGCGTATCGGGGAGGGATCCTTC
>JBIKWS010000710.1:0-2852 GCA_044356195.1 Cyanophyceae cyanobacterium | reverse complement strand
CAGGACAAGGGAAGCCAGCCGGACCAGATCAAGGCCACGAGGACGATGCTGTCTACCAGACCGGAGATGTCGGTGAACGTGGATTTCGCGAGGGTGTAGTCAATCGACTTGCGGAGCGTCTCGGGAGGGAGTGAGAGGCGGAGGGCGTCGGGGAGGGCCTCGGGACCGACGCGTGCCTGGTCCCGGTTGAGTTTTTCGAGGAATGCGGAGGCGGCCCACTGGGCGACGATGAGGGCGGAGGCCAGGATGGGGATGAATTCCGGGAGGGGCATGAACGTCGGCCGAGGCTACTTTGGGGCGAGGCCAGCGACAATTCCGGATGCGAAATCGTGAATTGCACGTATGCGTACTAATGCCTAAAGGTTATCGATTCTCGGCATGAAGACCCTTCTCACTCTGATCGTTGTCGCTGCTCTTGGCGCCGGCGGGTGGTTTTACTGGAAAAAGCAGCGCGACCTTTCGGCGACGACGCAGGCTTCCAGTACGCGCGCGTCGACGGCGGTCATCGAGACCCGGTCGATACGTTTTGCGGTCTCAGCCGCGGGTGACATCGGTCCTGCCGAACAGGTGTCCGTGCGGCCTGAGGTGAATGGCAAGATCGAGCAACTGCCTGTCGACGTGGGTGATTTCGTTAAGAAGGATTCGCTCTTGTTCAAGCTGGATGATGGCGATCTGCAGATTGAGAAGGACGGCCAGGACAAGGCCGTGGAGCGCACGCGGTTGGAATTGGAACAAGCCCAGCGCGAGTACAAGCGGGCGGCGGACCTCTTTGGCAGCAAGCTGATTTCGCAGGAGCTTTTTGAGGATGCCCGGACCAAATTCGACCTGGCGAAGAACTCCTTGGACCGGGCGCAGAAGTCATTGGACCTGATGATGGATCGATTGCGCAGGACGCGGGTGACCGCGCCGTTCGATTGCACGGTTCTGACGCGGCCAGTGTCCGTGGGGCAGGCGGTCAGCGGTTCGGGAGGGTTCAATGCCGGGACAGAGGTATTGAGCATCGCCAACCTGAGTGACCTGGTCATCAACGCGCATATCAACCAGGCGGATGTCACACGATTGACGGTCAACCAAGAGGTCAATGTGACCATCGAGGCCATCCCGGGCTTGCGGTTGACCGGCAAAGTGGAGCGGTTGGCACCCCAATCGACCCTGAAGAACAACATCCGTGGTTTCGCCGCGCGGATTCTGCTGAGGGACGTCGAAAAGGCGGTCCGTCCCGGGATGACCGCAAACATCACGATACCGGTGGCCAGCGCGGAGAACGTGGTGGCGGCTCCGCTGGCCTCCGTGTTTACGGAAACCAATCCCGAGACCCGGCAGGTGGAACGGCACGTGTTTGTGAAGGTGGGAGACGAGTGGGAGCGACGTCCCATCGAGATCGGCGTCAGCGATTACTTTTTTGCGGAGGTTACCAAGGGGTTGCAGCCAGGCGATGAAGTGGCCCTTGAAGACAAGGCGAAGACGGCCCGGGTGGCAGCCAAACCGACCTCTGGGACGACCTCAACCGGCGGTGGCCATCGAGGCGCGGGCTCCGGATCGGCCGGAGGCGGAGGGGCAGGATCGACCGGTTCGCGTCCCGCAGCCTCGGCGACGCGCTGAGGATTCCAGGAGCAACCAACCCTAGCCGAAGCAAGCCGTGGCACTTCTGGAACTGCGGAACGTCAGCAAGATCTACCACACGGGAGGTGAGGAGATCAGGGCGCTGGACGATGTCACCCTGGGCCTGAACCAAGGGGATTTCATCTCCATCATCGGGCCCTCTGGCAGCGGCAAGTCGACGCTGATGCACATTCTTGGATGTCTGGACCTGCCGACCCTGGGACACGTGGTTCTGGATGGCATCGACATTTCCAAGGCAAGCCAGCGTGAGTTGGCGCGGGTCCGGAACCGGACGATCGGCTTCGTGTTCCAGTCGTTCAACCTGCTGCCAAAGTTGAACGTCCTTCAGAATGTCGAGTTGCCGATGGTGTACGCCGGGGTTGGCGGGCGGGCCCGTCGCGAGCGGGCGACGGCTGCGTTGGCGATGGTCAACCTTGAGAACCGGATGAAGAACCGGCCGAGCCAGCTTTCCGGTGGTCAACAGCAGCGCGTGGCCATTGCCCGGGCCTTGGTCAACAACCCGAAGATCATCCTGGCGGACGAGCCGACCGGGAATCTGGACACGCATACCGGGGAACTGATCCTGAACCTTTTCCGCGAACTCTCTGCGCAAGGCCGGACCGTGATCCTCGTCACGCACAACCCTGAGATTGCTGCGGTGACTCCCCGGCGGATCGAGATCCGCAATGGGAAGGTGGCTGAGCGGGTGGACGAACGGTTGGCAGGGCTCGATCGGGTCGGTGCTGTGCGGATGCCAAGCGAGGCAGGGGTGTCATGACATTCCTCAATGCCATCATCGTCGGGTTGAAGGAGATCGCGGCGAACAAGTTTCGCAGTGCCCTGACGATGCTCGGGATTGTGCTCGGTGTTTCTTCCCTGGTGGCGATGTTTGCCATGACCCAGGGCCTTGAAAACGGGCTTCGGGAGGCGTTGGTGGCGGTGGGTGGGTTGCAGAAGATCCGGGTGGAAGCCCAAGGCGTGCCTGTTGAGCAGCGGCATCTCCGCGATTTTGCGACCGGCGTGACTTTGCGCGATGTCTACGCGCTCCAGAGTTCCGCAGATGAGGTGGATGTGGTGTCTCCCGAGATGCGGTTGGAATCCTCGCCGGTGCTCTCGGCGAACGGGAAGTATCACCGGACCTACATGACGGCGGGGGTTTGGCCGGTTCAGTTGGAGATGATGGAGCATCAGATTGCCCACGGCCGGATGTTCAACTCCATGGACGATACCGAGGCGCGCAACGTGTGTGT
>JBIKWS010000708.1:0-2854 GCA_044356195.1 Cyanophyceae cyanobacterium | reverse complement strand
GTTCTTTGATACCTTCGTGAAGGCGTATCCCGACCTGCGGTCGCTGGGCAATGTCCGGATCGCCGCGGTGGGACCGGCAACGGCGGCCAAGGTGAAGGAGTGGCATATCGGCGTGGATGTCGTGCCGGAACGATATCTGGCCGCGGACGTGACCAAGGCCATTGCGGCGCATGAGACGGTGGAGAACCTGCGATTCCTCCTGTTGCGTGCCGAGGTGGCAAACCCCGATTTGCCCAAGGCATTGGAGGAAATGGGCGGCATCGTCGATGACGTGCCGTGCTACCGCACGGTGCCGGAGACCCGCGAAGGTGGGGCGGCGGACGCGCTCGTCGAGGACGGCGCGGACTGGGTGACGTTCACGAGCAGTTCAACGGTGGAGAACTTCCATCGTCGCTTCGACCTGCCGGCGTTGCTGAAGCGCTTCCCGGGAATGAAGACGGCGAGCATCGGCCCGGAGACGACGAAGGCGCTCCATGCGCTGGGACTCGAGCCAACGGTGCAGGCGAAGGTGCACACGCTGGATGGGTTGGTGGAGGCGATCCTGAAGAAGCGGGCCTCCGGCAAATAGCGGCGGCGGCCTCCGGGCCGTTACTCCGGCGACTCCTGGGGTTCGATCCCTGCGGAGTCGCGGATGACCCAGATGGGCCGACGTTTCACCTCTTCGTAGATGCGCCCGATGTACTCGCCCATGATGCCGAGGCTGATGAGTTGGATGCCGCCCAGGAACAGGACGGAAACCACGATCGTGGCGAAGCCTTGAACGGGCGGAAACCCGATCTTGCTAAAGAACCCGCTGAAGATCCGGGTGGCCAGGATCCAGATGATCCCGAGGAACGCGAACACGGAGATCCAGAGGCCGGCGTAGGAGACGAGACCGAGCGGGACGGTCGAGAAGGAGAAGATGCCGTCGCGGGCGAGTTTGAAGAGACGGCGGAAGTCATACTTGGCCTCGCCGGCGGCGCGGGCGTGGCGTTCGTAAGTCAGCCCCACCTGCCGGAACCCGGCCCAGGCGCGGAGGCCGCGGACGAAACGGTTCCGTTCCGGCATCCGCTTCAGGACCTCCACGACGCGTCGGTCCATGAGGCAGAAGTCGCCGGAGTCGTGGGGGACATCGAAGGCGACCGCGCGGTGCATCATGCGATAGAATAGCCAGTACGCCGCCTTCTTGGGCCAGCCCTCCTTGCGTTTCTGGCGGATCGCGTAGACGACCTCGAAGCCCTCCCGCCATTTCTCGATGAAGCGGACCATTTCCTCCGGCGGATCCTGCAGGTCGGCGTCGATCACCATGACGGCGTCGCCGCTGGCATGGTGGATTCCGGCGGAGACCGCCGTCTGGTGACCGTAATTGCGGGCGAAGGAAAGGGCGCGCCACCGGGGATCGCGTTTCTGTTGGGCCACGAGCAATGGCCAGGTCGCGTCGCGCGAGCCGTCATCGATGCAGACGATTTCCCAGTCGCACGGCCACTTTTCGGCGGCGGCGGTCATCCGCCGGAACAACTCCGGCAGGACTTCCTCTTCGTTGAAGCAGGGGATGACGACGGCGACTTTCATCGGGCGGAATCTTTTGGACGGCGGGCAATCACCATGGTGCTCACGCCCCACGGGAACCGGAGGCCGGCGAGCAGGAGACGGTTCTCGATCCGCATCCAGGCGATCAGGAGTTGGTTGATGAACCGCGGCGGCAGCGCCATGTCCCCTTCGGGGTTCGATTCCTTGGCCGGGAGCGCACGGCGGAGGAGTCGGAGGGCGGCGACCGGCAGGAAGATGAGGAAGTTCCAGTACGAACTGCGCTGGACCTCGAAGCCGTGCTTCGTGAGCAGACCGCAGAGTTCGCCGCGGCGGTAACGACGGTAGTGGCGGTTCACTTCGTCGTGGGCCGTCCACAGGAACATGAAGGCGGGAACGAAAATGATGACCGTGCCTCCGGGCTTGAGCATCCGATGCCATTCGTCGAGGGCGCGCCCGTCCTCGGCGAGGTGTTCCAGGACATCCGAGGCGGTGATCACGTCGAAACTGCGGTCGGCGAACGTGGGCTTCTGGGCGTCCATGACCCACGTCTCCTTGAGGCCGCGTTCGTGACACAGGGCGATGCCCTTCTCGCTGATGTCGATCCCGCGGACGTCGCGATACCCCGCGGCGTTGAGTTGCTGGATCAGCATGCCGCCGGCGCATCCGATCTCGAGGATGCTGCCGCTGCGATCCGGGTGCGCCTTCATGGCGAGGGCCCCGACGACATGGCGGCGTTCGACAAACCACCAATGGATTTCCTCGGCGCGGTGGTAGTGCTGTTCGTATTCGGTCTTCATGCGCGTGCGGGACGTTGACGACCGAGCCACGAGACAACGGCGAGGAGGATGGCCCCGACGGCGGCGGCGGCGATGCCGGCCTGGAGGAAGCGGGGGCTGAAGCGGAACCGCACCTCGCGGGTGTCGGCGGCCACGGCGAACTTGGAGAAATTGGGAGGGCTGGGAAGCAACGAGGTGGGCTTGCCGTCCACCGTCACCTGCCAGCCCGGATAACGCGTGTCCGTCCACAGGATTTCACCCGCGGGACCGGGATTGAGGTGGAGCCGGACCTCGTTCAACCCGATGTCTTCGACGGTGAACGTGCGTGCCGGCGTGCCAATCCAGTCGAACCGGGCGGAACCGGACTCGCGGTTCGCAACGAAGGTTCCGGCTTCGCCGGGCTTCCCGGCAGTGAAGGACCAGTCGCCCATCCAGGGACGCAGCTTTTCCTGGCCCTCGGGGCTGAGGCGATCCAGTCCGCCACGCATCAGCGCTGCGTATCCATGGACGTATCGCACGCGGTAGATGTGCGGGAAGTTCATGGTCATGACGTGGCTGTACTGGCTGGG
>JBIKWS010000709.1:0-2854 GCA_044356195.1 Cyanophyceae cyanobacterium | reverse complement strand
CCTTCGTCGAAAAGCCGGCCGAACCCGCCTCCACCCAGATCGGCATCGCGCTGTACTACTACCCGAAGAAAACCCTCCCCCTCATCCGCCAGTACCTCGCCGAGGGCAACAACCCCGACCAACCCGGCCGCCTCATCCAGTGGCTCTACCCGAAGCAGCCTGTCTTCACCTGGACCGTCCCCGGCATCTGGTACGACATCGGCTCCAAGGAAACCCTCGAAGAAGCCAACCGCATCTTCGCCAAGAAGTAAGGGGGAAGGGAGTTTCAAGGGTTCCGTTTCAAGATTGAAGCCCGTTGCCCATCTGAAGGCCGGGTGCCCTCACCCGGCGCGCAGCTGTAGTCGCCAGTTGCCAGCTCCCAGTGACCAGTGACCAGTTCCCTGCGCGTCCTGATCTAAAGTTGTCACCGCAGGGCTCTGGCATCTGAAGTCAGCGGTTGGGCCATTGGCTGCGCATTCCCGGGACATGCATCCAGCGCCCGCCCCTGCCGCAACGCGGCGCACGGCGAAAGCCCCGGGTGGAGCGGATCGAACCCCTGGGTCACCCCACCCCACGATCATCCAGCCCCCTCCGCGCCCCTGCGCGAGAACACCCCCGTTGGGCGCAACTTGACACTGCCGCCTTTTGCATAGGATTCGGGGTGGCGATGTCCTCATCGCCATTGGGAATGGCTTTGGAACGGCGACGAGGACGTCGCCTCCCCGTTGCATGCGGGGGCAGGGTCAAGATGCGCCCGTTCCCGTTCCCCATCCGTCTCCGGACTTCCTGCGCGGCGGGGGCGTCGGTATGCTGTCCCCATGGCTCAACCGCAGAAGACACAGGCTCCCTGGGGCGCGCTGCTGGTCCTTGGCATCGTTGCCGGGATCGGACTGATCGCCGTCGGGGCATGGTGGACGCACCGGACGGATCCGGACTCGGAGCAGCGCTTCGGCGGTCTGATGAATTCCGGCCGGACCTACCTCGAGGCCGGGGACGCCAATCGCGCCGTCGAAGTCTATCAGCAGGCGCGGGCAATGAATCCGGCGAACCCGGATGTCCACGTCAACCTGGCCATCGCCTACCTCGCTGCCGGCCAGGCCTCGCAGGCGGCGCTGCACGCGGGCGAAGCGGCCCATCTGGAGCCGACAACCGGGGCCGGTCATTACCTGCTCGGATGCGCCCTCCTGCGGCAGAACCAATACTCCAACGCCGTCCAGTCCCTGCAGGTCGCCAAGGACACCGACCGCACCATCAACGCCGTCAGCTTCCAGCTCGGACGTGCCTATGCGGGCTGGGGCAAGTTCCAGGATGCCGCAGACCAGTTCGCCGAGGTCACACAATTCGAGACCAACCATCCCTCCGCCTACTATCAGCTCGCGCAGATGCACCTGCGCCTCGGCCAGAGGGAAGCCGCGTCGGCCGCGCTGGCGACACACCAGCAGGTCAACGCCGGGAAGACGCAATCCGCGGACAACCCCTCCCTCTACGAACGTTGCGTCTACACCGCAGCCCGCGGTCAGGCCACGCTGGAACAACCCGACACCTCCGGCGTGCGTGTCACCTTCTCGGACCAAACGGCCGCCGCGTTTGGCGACGCCGCGGCGCGCTTCGCCGGTCCGTTGGCCACGGTCGACATCAACCGTCGTGCGTGGAACGACCTCCTCGTGATCGACGGCGGCAGCCTGCGCCTCCTCTGGAATTCGAACGGCGTCTTCTCCCCCAAGGCAGATCCGTTGCCACTCCCAACGGTCGGCACGCCCCGAACGATCGCCGCCGGCGATCTCAACAACGACCGCTACGAAGACCTCGTGATCACCGGCGACAACGGCATGGCGGTCCTCCGCGCCGCGACGAATGGCGTCCTCTCCGATGCCACCCGCATCTCCAATCTCGGCGCGGTCCCGGGCCTGGCGGGTGCCCTGATCGATCCCGACTTCACCGGAAAGCTGGGCCTCGCCGCGCTCCATCCGAAGGGCGGGCTGCGACTCTTCCGCGGATTCGGCAACCTCGCCTTCCGCGAGATCCCGCCGACCTCCGCGGTTCCCGTACAGGTCACCGGGGCCACGGCGATCACCATCGACGACTGGAACAACGACGACCTTCCCGACCTCATCCTCACCCGCACGGCCCAACCGCCGCTGGTCCTCTTCAACCAGCGCGGCGGCGGACTCAACGCCAGCAACCAACCCACCGGATGGCCCGTCGCACTGGCCCTCGCCACCGCCGATCTCAACAACGATCTCCGCACCGACATCGCCATCGCCACCGACAAGACCATCGACCTGTTCCTCGGCGGCCTGCGCGAACCCCGTCGGCTCGCGGCCAAGGACAACCAACTCGCGCACCTGCGGTTCATCGATTACGACAACGACGGCTGGCAGGATCTCCTTGGCTGGGGCAGCAAGGGTCTCCGCGTGTGGCGCAATCGCGGCCGCCTCGGTTTCCAGGATGTCAGCGAGTCCCTCGGTCTCACGACGCTCCACGACGTGCGGCAGGTCCTACCGGCGGACTTCGATCAGGACGGCGACACCGACTTCGTCGTCGCGTTGACCGGCGGCGGACTCAGGTTCCTCCGCAACGACGGCGGCAACGCCAACAACGCCATCAAGGTCCGGTTGCTCGGGAACCGTTCCAACTCCAGCGGCCTCGGAACCAAGATCGAGGTAAACGGCGGTTCGTGGCGCACCTTGCGCACGGTCCAGCAGCTCCCCATCGAGATCGGCGTCGGCAAGCGCACCCAACTCGACTCCGTCACGGTCCGCTGGTTCGACACGCAACTGCCCTCCATCGACGTGGCCGTCGAACCCAAGGTCGTCCTGAACCTCATCGAACTCACCGTGCCCGGCGGATCCTGTCCCTATCTGTACGCCTGGGA
>JBIKWS010000707.1:0-2862 GCA_044356195.1 Cyanophyceae cyanobacterium | reverse complement strand
ACGGACCCGGCGTTGGCGTCCGAGGTCGACACGGTGGCGTGGGTCAAGGTGGGACAGTTGGGTCGCATGATCGAGGCGCTGAAGGAACGCGGGGTGCGCGAATGCGTGATGCTGGGCCAGATCGCGCCGAGCAACCTGTTCAACCTGCGGCCGGACCTGAAGGCGATGGCGCTCCTGCTGCGGCTGAAGGAGAAGAACGCCCACACGATCTTCGGCGCCATCGGCGATGAACTGGCGAAGGAAGGCATCCGTTTGGTCGATCCGTTGCGTTGGCTGAGGGCGTGGATGCCAGGGGCGGGGTATGCGATGGGTTCGCGCCTGGACGCACGGGAGATTTCAGACGTGGCTTACGGGACCCGGATTGCGCGGGAGATTGCCCGGCTGGAGATCGGGCAGAGCGTCGTGGTGAAGGATGGGACGACGCTCGCGGTGGAAGGGTTCGAAGGCACGGACGCGTGCCTGGAACGCGGCGGGAAGCTGGCGGGCAAGTCCGGGGGAGCGGTGGCGGTGAAGCTCGCGAAGTCCGGTCACGACGTCCGCTTTGACCTGCCGTGCGTCGGGCCGCGGACGTTGGAGGTGTGTGCGCGGTCAGGAGTCCGGGTGCTGGCGTTCGAGCCGGGACGGACAATTCTCCTGGATCGTCCGGAGGCGGAGGCGCTGGCGGTGAAGAGCGGGATCTCCCTGATGGCGATCGGGGATCCCGCGTGAAGACCTCGTGAGGACGGCCTACTTCTTCTCGATCGTGAAGTAGTCGCGGAGTTGCCCCTTGTCGCCGATGAAGCGGACGTCTGCGCGGAGGCCGTCGACGTCGATGAGGAGGGACCCGAGTTTGTTCAGCGAGACCCAGTTCACGGGATGGTTGAGTTTTCCGCCGGAGATCTGGCCTGAGCTTCCGGCGCAGATGTAGACGGCACCCTGATGGGGAGCATTGCCGCCGTTCTTGGCGTACGAACCTTCGTGGTCGAGACGGCCGCTGCCGGCATTGAGGATCATCGACGGCTGCAGGTTGGTGGAGAGGCCGTAATGCCCGTTGAGGAGATAGGAGCGTTCGTAGCTGTGGGAGTGGCCCGTGAGGACGAGGTCCACGCCACCCGATTCCAGGATCGGGAGGAAGTTCTCCCGCATCTCGGTCATGCGCCCGGCGGAGTCGGAATGCTTGTCCGAGTCGTGGGAGCCCTTGGTGTACGGCGGGTGGTGGAAGTAGGCGATGACCCAGTCGCGGGTGTTGTTGGCGAGGTCGGCGCGCAGCCAGGCGGCCATGGCTCCGTCGCGGGAGCGGTCGGTGTCCTCCGAGTCGAGGCACACGAAATGGACGTTGGCGAAGTCGAAGGAGTAGTAGGCCTCCGTGCCGGAGGACAGACCGCCGGACTGCCCGAGCGTGGGAAGGGTGAAGATGTCGTAATAGGGGCCCGAGAGGGTGGGCGAATCCGCGTGCATGGCGTCGTGGTTCCCGAGCGTGGGCCAGACCGGGGTCTGCCGGAGGATGGCCCCGTAGACATCGAACACGGCGCGTTGGAACTGGGCGTCTGTGCCGGAGGAATAGGCGTTGTCGCCGAGCATCAGCCAGAGGTCCGCCGGACGCTGGCGGTGGATCTGGTAAAAGGCGTTGCGGACGTTCGACTGGTTGGTGGAGGCGGTGCCGGGATCACCGACGGCCCAGATGCGCACGGGTTGGACGGTGCCGGGACGCGGCGGGGTGATGAACGAGAACTCGGGAGCGGCCGGCGTGAGCCATTGGTTCGTTTCCGAGCCGATCGCGTAGAAGTAGCGCGTGTTGGGCTTGAGCCGGGTGAGTTGGACGACGTGTTCCGTGAGGCTGCCGGCGTGCTGGACGCGATTGGTGGCGGACTCGGGGGAAAGTCCCCAGCGGACGAGGCCCTTGCTGGGTTTGTCCGTCCGCCAGCGGATGACCATGGAGCTGTCCGTGGGGAGTTGCAGGTAGGGGCCCCGCTCGAGCTTCTGGGCGTGCGCCCATCCGGCTGCGGCACCGAACCACAGGAACAGGCCAAGAAGGATGTGATGTCCGCGACTCATCGGTGGGGTGAGGTTCCTGTGTTTGGGGTGTTTCCGGCAAGCCTCGCGCCCAGTTCCCGACGGAGTTCTTCGGAGGCAATCGTGCGGCGCAGGCGTTCCGGAAGGGCGTCGAGGGCCTTGAGCGCCCGGCGATAGGCTTCCTTGGCTTCGGTGGCGCGTTGCGCATTCCGCAGGATGTCGCCACGGCGCATCAACCAGCGTTCCTTCCGTTCCATGCCGGCCATCACCGCGTCGAGCCGGCGTAGTGCGCCGTCGATGTTTCCCGAGCGTTCCTCGATGTCGAGGGCGAGCATCTGGAGGGAAGGGACCGGGCCCAGCTGCGCGATGCCTTCGTTGATGCCATCGAGCGCACGGGAGAATGCGTTGGTATCGGCGGACAAAACCGCCCGGGCCCGTGCGATGAACAATTCGGGCCGGGGATGGGAAGAGTCGGCCAGGACCCGGTCGAAGTCGGGGATGGCCTCCGCGGGGCGGCCAGCGCGCATCCGGACATCGGCACGGGTGGCGCGGGCGAGGAGGTTGGTGGATTCCGCCGCGAGCGTGGTGTCCAGGAGCGTGAGGGCTTCGTCGAGTCGGTCCTGGTCGCGGGCGACCAAGGCCAGACGGAGGCGTGCTGGCTGGAGGGAGGGGTTCGACGCCAGGGCGGCCTCCAGATCGGTTCGGGCGGACGCGAGATCTCCGTGACTCCGGTAGCGTTCGCCGCGTTGGAGCAGGAGGTCGGCGTTCCCCGGTTGCCGCGTCAGTTCCTCGGTCAAGGAGAGGATGAAGACGTGATCCGGGCCGTGGGCCAGCAGCGGAACCGTCGTCCGGAACAGCAGCCCCAGCGCG
>JBIKWS010000706.1:0-2864 GCA_044356195.1 Cyanophyceae cyanobacterium | reverse complement strand
GACCACCACTGGATCGATGTACCTCATTGAGGTCAACGGAAGCCGAATCCTGATGGAATGCGGCCTTTATCAGGGCCACCGGGACGAAGCGATCGAGCGCAACCGCAAGTTCACCTTTGATCCGGCAACCCTCGACGCCGTGGTGCTCAGCCACGCACATATCGATCATTGCGGGAATCTGCCGAACCTCTGCCGACAAGGGTTTCGGGGGAACATTTATTCCACCTTCGCCACGCGGGACCTGGCTGCGGTGATGCTGGCCGACTCGGCGGCGATCCAGCGGGCGGATGCGGAGTTCGTCTCCAAGAAGCGCATCAAGGAGGGGAAATCGCCGGTGACGCCCCTGTACTCGCCCGAGGATGCGGAGATGGCGGTGCGCCAGTTCGTCGGGCTGAACTACCATCGGCCGATGCCGATAGCGAATGGCGTCACCCTTCGGTTCGCGGATGCCGGCCACATCCTGGGATCCGCGCAGGTGATCCTCGACATCCAGGAGGCGGGGAAGAAGTTTCGGTATCTCTTCAGCGGGGACATAGGCCGGCCCAAGCAGGAGATCCTTCGGGATGCCGAAGCGGTGGAAGGTGTGGATTTCCTTCAGATCGAGAGCACCTACGGCGCGCGCGATCATCATGACGCGGTCGATGCACGGGCCGAGTTGTGCCGGTTGATGGGCGCGGCGCTTCGGCGTGGCGGCAAGGTCATCGTTCCGGCGTTCTCGGTCGGCCGGACCCAGCAACTCGTCTACGTCCTCAACCAGTTGGCCGACACGGATTGCCTGCCCCGGGTCCCCATCTTCGTCGACAGTCCGCTGAGCGTGAATGCCACCGAGGTGTTCCGGTTGCATCCGGAATGCTTCGACGACGAAACCCTCAAGTTCCTCCGTGAACAGCGGAACCCCTTCGGCATGGAGAACCTCACGTACATCCGCGAGGCCTCCCAATCGCGGAAGCTGAATGAACTGGATGAACCCGCCGTGATCATCAGCGCCTCGGGCATGGCCGAAGCCGGCCGGATCCGGCATCACCTCTCGAACAACATCGGAAACCCACGAAACCTGATCCTTTTCGTTGGTTACTGCGCTGAGCACACCCTGGGAGCCCAGATCCTGGCCCGGCGCAGTCCGGTCAACATCTTCGGGCAGCCTCATATGGTGAGGGCGGAGGTGGCGTCGATTGATGCCTTCTCCGGGCACGCCGATCGTTCCGAACTCTCGGCCTATGTGAACGCCCTGGGAGGAAACATCCGGAAGATCACCGTGGTCCACGGCGAGGAGGAACAGTCTCTGGCCTTTGCTGAAACGCTGCGCGGCCTCCGCCCGGGGGCGCAAGTTTCGGTGCCCAAGCTGGGCGAAATCGTGCAGTTCGGGATGGATGAATCCGAGGCCTCCGCTTAATAACGAACTTCGTGAAAAGCACATCCCCTTCGCGTGTCCTTCAAGCAGCCGTCGTCGCGTCCACCGCGGGCGTCCTGGCTTTGGTGGGCTGGTACGTCGTCGAGTCCCGCGAGATGGGGGCCCATCAGCAGGCATCGACCGCATACACCCAGAACAGCCTCGCACTGGGTCAGTTGCTCGAGGAGGCCGTGCAATACTCGCGAAAAGACCCGTCCATCATTCCGCTGCTGAACCAACTGGGTGGACGAAGCCCGGGGCCCGCCGCTCAGAGCCCCGCACCCGCCGCGAACCCAACCCGCCGCTGAACCCATGATCACTCCATCCCCATCCGCTCCCGATGATCAGGACACCCTTCAGGAAGAAGTGGCCTCGCTGAGAAGCGGGTTCGCTTTCTTCCTTCGCCTTCAGCTGCTTTTCATCGTGGTGGTCGGCATCTTTGTATGGCGGGTTGCCCTCGTCCAGCATCGGTCACTGGAGGCGGCGCGTCTCAGTTCGGGAAAGATCCACAACGACCAGATCCGGCAGCGCCAGTTGGTCGATGAGTTCCGGAAGTACGCGTCCACTCACCCGGAATTTGCCCAGATCCTGCGGGCCAAGGGAATCGAGGTTCCGACAACCCCTGCGGGCGGGGCTGCCCTCCCGCCGGCACCCTCAGGTGGACGCTGAGGATGGGTTTGGCTCCTCGCTGCCCGGGCCTGTGTGCACCGATCCACAGCGGGCGCAGTAGCGGTCTCCAACTGTCCCCATGGAGGCGCAGGATGCGCATCTGGGACGATCGCGCTCGGTACGGTGGTGGATGAGGAGGTTGCGCAGGTAGGGAATCCACGAGAACGCGTAGGCCGCCACGAACACCGAATCCCGCTGATACAGGGCAGCGTAGGAGAGGAGGAGCAGGGCGCCCCCCAGGCTGAACCACCAGAACAGGGAGGGAACGACCACCCGACCCTGTTTTTCGGTGGCGTACCATTGGACCAGAAACCGACTTGTGAACACCGCATTGCCGGCCCAGCCCACAACCTTCCACGGATGCCATTCGATCCCCAGGAACTTGCCGCCAGGCCAGAGCACTTCATCGAAGAGGCTCATCTGCCGCCCAGAATGGGTGCCCGCGGCCCGGGAACAAGCCGCGACTCTTCCGGCCACCGGATTTCCATCCGGCGCGATCGCCCCGTTCCCTTTTGCAGCGGATCGATGGGATCAGACCTTGCGTCCCTTTGACCACGTCCCGTAGCGTGCGGCCTTCGAAACGGAAGAGTGCATGAAGGTCTGGATTGACGGTCAACTTGTCGACGAATCGGAAGCCAAAGTCAGCGTGTTCGATCACGGCCTGCTTTATGGCGATGGCGTTTTTGAAGGAATCCGGATGTATCACAACCGGATCTTCAAACTGGAGGAGCACATCGAGCGGCTTTACTGGTCGGCGAAGGCGATCCTTCTCGAGATCCCGATGACCCCTGCGGAGCTGACCCAG
>JBIKWS010000705.1:0-2872 GCA_044356195.1 Cyanophyceae cyanobacterium | reverse complement strand
ACAGCACCTCCTGCTCGGCAGGGGTGAAGCGGGGCATTTCCTCGGAGGTGGCCATCGGAAGGAACTGCCTTCGGACGATCTGGCCAATGGGAGGGGACAGCGGAAACTCGTTGGCGGCCAATTCACCGAGGCGGACGAGGAGATTCTTGGGATCGCCGCGCTTGAGGAGATATCCGGCGGCGCCTTCCCGGAGAGCTTCCATCACGGCCGTCTGATTTTCCATGACGGTCATCACGAGGCAATGGACCTCGGGGAAGTGTCGGGCGAGTTCGCGGATCAGTTCGATGCCGGACATCCCCGGTAGCTGGAGGTCCACAAGGACAACCTCACACTGGCCTGGACGCAGGCGTCGCAACGCCATCTCGGCGCTGGCGTATTCGCCCGTGCACTCGTACCCGCTCGATTCATTGAGCATGCGGACCCAGCGCTTCCGGGTCGCTTCATCATCTTCGACGACGACAACTTTCATGCGGCGGTTTTGATTGGCATCTGAGCAATCTCAGCAGCGAAATCTGGGGTCGCTGCGGTTACGTGGTCCATTCGACAAATGTCGTATGGTCAGCTCCCGGAGAAGTGCAGGCTCATTGATCAGGGCTTGGTCTTGGCCGCCCCGACGGGAACCTCGAAGAAGACGAGAACTCCCCGACCTGGCTCGGCGGCCATCTCACAGCGCCCACCGATCTGGCGCATCCGTGCGGCCAGATTCTGAAGCCCGTCCTGACCCGGACTGCCTGCGGCCCCGGACATGCCTTGTCCGTCGTCCTCAACTTCGAGGTGGAGCGTCGAGGCATGAGTCATCGATGCCCGCAGGAACACGGTCGATGCGCGGGCGTGCTTGACCACATTCGTGACGGCCTCGCGGAGGCAAGGTTGCAGTTGCTGGAGGCACCCTTCGGGAAGTGTTCCATCGGACCGGAGTGGCCCCATCTCGGTGACCACCTTCAGTCCGGCGGCTTCCGCAATGCGCGCGGCACCTGTGAACATCCACTCGATGGATCGTCGGACGTCCGTTCCCTCCGCCTTCCACTTCCACGCGAGGTGATCCAGCGCGTCACCGAGGTCGTTCATTGGGTTCTCCAGACGGCTGGCGAGGGTCGCTGCGGCCCCGGGTTCGGCGAGGATGGCTCCGAGTGTCGTGACCAGTGGGCCGACTTCGTCATGGATGTCCCGGGCTGCCTCGTGAAATGCCGCCCGATGGGCCTCGGCGGCAATGGAGGCTTCGCGTCGACGCAGTGCATACCAGACGACGCTGCCGGCGAGCGCGAAGGCAAACACACTGCCCACACCGGCCGCAACGCGTGGAGTCATGGTGCTGCGATCCCACCACTGCTGCCACGCCAGCGTCCAGGGCTTTGACAAGCGCCAGTTCGAGGAACCCCTGAGCCCTTCCGCCGAACCGTATTTCACGATGACCCGGCCCTTGTACTCGCCATTGTCGCGAAAGCCTGTGGCTGAAATCGCCACGTCCGAGTAGCCGTCCTTGTTCACATCGCCGAGGAACGCGAGGTGTTCTCCCAGATAGTCCTCGGTGCGGTCCGCTTCCGCCGTCCAGTCTGGTTTCTCCCGCAACCCGCCCCGCCTTCCCATCCACGCGGCCACGAGCCCTTCCTTCTGCTGTTCGTTGCTCGCGTAGGGAGCGGACACCAGCACGTCCGCGTATCCGTCGCCGTTCAGATCTCCACCACCGTCGAGGGAGATGCCGAAGTTCGCGAACGGTTGGTTGGCCTGGCCCATCCATTGCCGCTCACGGCCGAGTCCGGTGGCGGATCCCAGGAACAGGAAGGCTACTCCCTCGTCCGCATCATCCTCCTCCGCAAAGTGGGCACCGACGACGATGTCCGCGTATCCGTCGCGATTCACATCCCCGGCAGAGGCCACGGCCGCACCGAAATATCCGACAAGGTCCGAGCTGTGCGCATTGCGTATCTGGAGGGGCGTGTGACGGCTCCAGTTTGGCATCGGACTCAGCCCTGCTTGGGACCCGTGGAACACATAGATCCGGCCCGAGTCCAGTCCGGCCTGATCATCCAAGGGGGCGCCGATGACCACGTCACCGAAGCCGTCGCGGTTGACGTCGCCGGCTCCCGCAATGGCCGCGCCATATCCATCACCAGCCACGGGACCCTTGCTGGACCAGTCGGGTGTCCGGCCCAGTCCATTGCTCGAGCCGTAGAAGACGAATACCGTGCCGCTGGCCTTCTCGGTCGGTGGCGACCGATTCATGTGGGATCCGATCAGCACGTCGGCGAAGCCGTCGCCATTGACGTCTCCCGCGGCGACCGCTCGCCCACCAATGTAGAAGCCCGGGTGTTCGTGCAGGAATCGCCAGTCCGTCGCCACGGGACCGGAGGCGCTTCCGAGGAACAGTTCCACCCAGGTGGATGGCCCGTTCGTGCTCGTCGTATTTGCACGGCTGACCATCAGGTCGTCGAACCGGTCCCCGTTGATGTCGCCGACTCCGGAGATGACGAGCCCCAGTTGCTCGCTGACTTCCTGTCCTTCCAGCACCCAAGCCGGTGTGGGCTGAAGTCCGGCAAACGAACCCAAGAATAGTTCAACCCTTCCGCGATTCGTCCTGGCAAACGGTGAACCCACCAACAGATCGGCGAAACCGTCGCCGTTGACGTCGCCAGCACGGCCAACGCCTGTGCCAAATCCCGCACTCGATTCACTCCCCACGAGGAGCGTGGTGGGGGCAGGTCCGGGAGCGGCAGGTGCCGATCTCGCGGGGGCCTCCACAAGAACCCCCATGAATCCAAGGACCTGCACAAACGCAATGAAAGCACGGAAACCCACTGTCCAGCCCTGCGTTTGCTTGAGATCCAACATTCTGGGACAGCGTGGGGAAGTTGGAGATGCAGACAAGAAATAC
>JBIKWS010000069.1:0-10283 GCA_044356195.1 Cyanophyceae cyanobacterium | reverse complement strand
TGAATTTGCAACGGCGCGTCGCATATGCGACGCGCCGTTGCAAAACACCCCCCATCCGCCCCCGTCTGACCCCGTGATTTGCAACCGGACGTCGCATATGCGACGTCCGGTTGCAAATCGTGGGGAGCGGCACGCACACCTCCAAAAGCCACCCCGTCGGCGTCCGGCAGACCAACGGCAGCCGTCCAAGCCGTCAACGATCCACGGAAGTTCGGTTTACAAGACAGCCCGGGATCCATCATCGTGACGGGACTGGCTGCGCTCCCCGCGGCCGCACGCAACGCATGAGCGAGAACATCCGACACGATTGGTCCCTGGCTGAACTGCAGGCACTCCACGACCTGCCCCTGCTGGAGCTGGTGTTCCGTGCTGCCACCGTCCACCGGCAGCACCACAACCCGCGCGAGATGCAGGTCAGCAAGCTGATCTCCATCAAGACCGGGGCCTGCCCGGAGGACTGTTCTTACTGCGCCCAATCTTCCCGCTACTCCACGGGCGTCGCGCCGGAGAAGCTCATGGACAAGTGCCGCGTGCTCGAGATCGCTGGCCGCGCCAAGGACGCCGGCGTCTCCCGCGTTTGCCTGGGCGCCGCCTGGCGCTCCGTCCGCGATGGCGAACAATTCGACAAGGTCGTCGACATGGTGCGCTCCGTGACGGACATGGGCCTCGAGGTCTGCTGCACGCTGGGCATGCTTTCCACCGATCAGGCCAAGCGCCTCGAACAGGCCGGGCTCTACGCCTACAATCACAACGTCGATTCCTCGGCCGAGTTCTACGAGACGATCATCACCACCCGCACCTACGCCGATCGCCTCCAGACCATCGACAACGTCCGAAAGACCAACGTCACCCTCTGCTCTGGCGGGATCATCGGTCTCGGCGAGACCGTGGATGACCGCCTCAAGATGCTGCTGACGCTCTCGGCCATCCGACCGCACCCGGAATCGGTCCCGATCAACGTTTTGAGCAAGGTCGAGGGAACGCCCTTGGCCAAGAATGCCGACGTGCCTTCGTGGGATGTCGTGCGGATGATCGCCACGACCCGGATCGTCATGCCGCTTTCCGACGTCCGACTGACCGCGGGCCGCGCGCATCTGCCGGAAGGCATCCAGGCGCTGTGCTTCCTCGCCGGTGCCAACTCCATCTTCTCCAGCGAGACCGAGTTCATGCTCACGAAGGCCGTGCCCTCGCCGAGCTACGACGCCGATCAGGCCCTGCTCGCCGCCCTAGGCATGACCTTCCGCGAACCGTTCAAGCTCGGGCACCCCACCGACCGCGCCGCGGCGTGCGAGGACGCGGCCTGTACGGAGTCCTGCACGGCGTAAAGCCGTCCCCGGAACTCGCCGGTCTTCACCCCCGCACGCCCCACAACCATTTGGCCAACAAGTTCACGTTCACCCTCGCGAGCGACGACCGTCGCCGCCCCCTCCCGCACAAGATCATCATTGGCCTCGGGATCAACGAATCCGTGCGCCACGTCGCGATGAAGTTCCTCGGGTGGATCCTGTTCTTCCGCGACCGCCTTTCGATCGACACCGACCTGGAGAACGACGCCATCCCGTTCGTCCCCGATATCGTCGAACTCGGGTATGACATGCGCCCGGTCCTGTGGGTGGAGTGCGGCGAGTGCTCGATGGCCAAGCTCCACAAGATCGCCGTCAAATGTCCCGAGGCGCGGATCTGGGTGCTGAGGGAATCCGTCGACGCCGCCCAGGCGCTGCTGAAGGCCATGAAAAAGGAGGAATTCCGACGTGACCGCTACAGCGTCATCGCGCTCGATCCGGAGTTCTTCGAGGAGGTCTGTGGGCTCGTGCGCGAACGGAACGCGTTCCACCTGTTCCGCGCCGATTTCGACGACCGGGTCCTCCAGTGCGAACTGAACCAACTCTGGTTCGACACGACCTTCGAGGTCTTCCACTACTGAGCTTCAACGCCGTCGCCATTTCCGGAAGGCCAGCCCCATCAACTCGCTGATTCCGCGGAATCGTCCACCTGGTTCCACCCAGCGTTCGAGCACGTGGAAGCAGAAGTAGTGGACGCGGCAGGCGCTCCACACCAGCAACCCAAGCAGCAGGGGTGGCTGCCATCCCCCGCCCGCCTGCAACCAGAGCAACCCCAGGCAGACCGTGGCGATCAGTGCCAGCAGCACCGCCTTCATCCACATCCATCGGGGATCCTTGAGATCACGCATCACGGGAATTGGACCGGACACCCGCCGCACCCTCCTTCGCCGACGGAAACAACTCCGCCAACCGGCGCGACCGGTACTCGAACATCCGCACCAACTCGGGCCGCACGATCCATCGATCCACCAATCCGCCACCCCAGACGGCATACTGGACGTGATCCAGGACCCGCGTCCCACCCTCGGTTTCCTCGAAGGCGTGTTCATGCCGCCAGCGCCGGTAGGGCCCGCGCAATTGGATGTCGACGAACCGATGGGGTGCCTCCCAGATCTCGAACCGGCCACGCCACGGCATCGGCAGCCCGTGCAACCAGACCCGGTAGCCGAACTCCATCCCCGCGTGACCGGAAGCCGGGCCGCCCTGGGGAATGTCGACCCGCACCCACGGAGGCGTCAGCACCGCCAGATTCGACGGGTTCGCGAAGAACGCGAACACTTCGGCCCGCGGTCGAGGCACCCGACATTCCGCACGATATTCCCGGATCTTCACAGTGATGGGTGTCAAACCGGCCAGCAAAGCCGGTTCAACGACTCCCATCCTTCGCTCACTTCGGGATGATCTTCAACTCGGTGAGCGCATTGATGAGGAATTGGAACGCGATCGCCGCCAGGAGCAATCCCATGACCCGCTCGGCCACGCGGAGCGCGATCGGGCTCAACCAGCGGACCCCGCGGGCCGAAATTGCCAGCACGACATAACTCACCCCACACACCACCACGATCGCGCCACCGAGCGCCAACTGCTTTCGCCAATCGTCCGCCTTCGTGTGCAGCAGGATCACCGTCGAGATCGCGCCCGGACCGGCCAGCATCGGCACCGCCAGCGGCGTGACGGCAATATCCTCCTTCGCGGCACCTGCCTCCTTCTCCTCCGAGGTCTCCTGCACCTTCGACCGCTGCGCCCGGACCATGTCCAGCGCCACCAGCAGCAGCACAACGCTGCCTGCCATCTGGAAGGCCGGAATCGTGATGCCAAGGAACCGGAACAGCGCGTTGCCCACCACCCCGAACACCAGCATCAGCAAACACGCCACGATGCAGGCCACCTTGGCCATCCGCTGCCGTTCGGGCACGGGACTGTCCGCCGTCATCGTCACGAACGCCGGCACCGTCGCGATCGGATCCACGATCACGAACAGCGAACTCAGCGCCAGCAGTCCAAATTCAACGACACTCATGCCACGTCACTCCACGCAGGGAACCAGCACGGCATCGGTCATCCCGTGGATGATCTTCTTGTCCGCTGGACAGATCGTCGCCAGCACGCCTCCCAGCTTCGGCCGCGCCGCGTCGCCTTCGCCGGACACAAAGTAATACGGGCACAACCGCACCCGCCCCGGCATCGCCTTCACTTCCTCGGCCCCGGTCCACCACGAGGTCTCCACCGTGCGCGGCTTGTGGTAGCGCTGCAGCAGATGCGGGTTCTTTCCCCACGCTGCCAAGGCTCCGTCGACCGCGAGACTCCATTCCTCCGCACTCAGGTCGCTGCCCAGATGCACCCCGCGTGCCCCCCATGCCTGCGACGAAAATCCAGAGACCTTCAGGATCAGGTCGCGCTCGCGTTGCGACAACGCCTTCAACTGCTGCCAGTCCGTGATCTCGAGTCCGGGGTAGGCCGCGTGCGGCGGCAGCGGACTCGGATCCAGCACCCACGAGTACGGCGTGGCCTTCTGCATCCGGTCCAGAAACCCTTCGCCCAGTTCCGCGCGCCAGAAGGGCCGCAGATTGCGGTTCCACAACAGCGCCGCCCAGAGCTTCTCCTCAAAGAGGGGTTTCGGCGGCGGGGTCAGCCGGATGCGTTTCTCCGCGGCGGCCGCAAACCACGAATCCGCGTTCGGAATGTTCGCGAGGTCGAACAACTCGAAGAACCGGTACACCGCGTCACCGTCCTGCACCCCGTTGAAATCCTGGCCCACGACCTGGAAACGTTCCCCCAGCAACCCAGCCAGCCACTCCATCTCCGGCCGGTATCCCGCCGATTCCTCCGAGACCACCATCCGCACCCGCGGCGCATTGCCGAAGATGGACTCAAACCCACGCAACATGCCGTCGGCGCCCCCAAGGACCGGATCGCCCAGTCCCGCGTAGGTGGTGTTGAGCCAGTGGGTCAACCCGATGCCACCCGGGACCGAATCAAGTTCCGAGATCGCGATGCCGCCTTCCGTCAACAGAACGTCGGGTCGGATCACGCGCGGAACGTCGGTCTTGAATCCCGCATGACGCTGCCACGCCACCAACGACGCCGGCTTTCCCTGATCGAGCAGTTCGGCGATCCACGCCGGGGCCTTGCCTTCGACGCTGCGCCGATACAGGAGGTTTGAGGCGCGATAGAACTGCAGGAGCACCCGGCCCAGCATGTCGAGATCCCGCACCATCGCCTTCCCGAGCGCCAGGGGCCGCGGGCCCACCCGCCACGTCTGGCCGGCGAACAACCCGCCCTCCGGCATCGCCGCCTTCACCCGTTGCGCCCGCTCCAGATCCGTCATGCCCGCGAACCCTGCCCGGTTCCCACCGTTGTTTGAAGCGGCTTTCTGCCCTCGCACCAACCATGGGCGCGTCTTGACACAGCCCCCACGCGACGGGGTCGCGACGTCCTCGGCGCCGTTGCAAAGCAATTCCCAAGGCGATGAGGACATCGCCACCCCGTTCCATGCGGGAGCGGTGTTGAGATGCGCTTTGGGACAACCCCACCCCGGAAAAAGCGTTGCCGATGATCGTGGGGCGGAGCTATTTCAAGGACACATGTTTCCCCGTTCCCGAATCCTTCAGGCCCTCGGCCTGTCGCTCGCCTGCCTCGTTGCGTCGGGATGCGCCTCGCTCTCGTCCGCGGACAAGGACATCGCGGCCCACGGGGTACACCTGTACGAGACCAACAACGTCATCCGGGTCGACCTGGATGGCCAGTTGTTCACCCAGTACCACTCCAAGGACGTTTCGCGGCCATTCCTCTACCCCCTGCTTTCCGCCGACGGCGAACACCTCACCCGTCGCTGGCCCCAGGAGGACGTCCCGGGCGAGGAACACGATCACCCCCATCACCACGCGATGTGGTACAGCCATGGCGACGTCAACGGCGTCGATCTGTGGAGCGAATCCGCCAAGGCCGGTCGCACCGTGCAACAGGCCATCGTCTCCCGGAAGTCGGGGGCCAATACCGGCGAACTGACCACCCGCAACGAGTGGCGCGACAAGGACGGCAAGGTCATCGCCCACGACACCCGGACCCACCGTTTCCACCGTCCGACCGGCCCTGAGCGCATCATCGACTTCGAGATCACGATCGAGGCCACCCAGGGCGAGGTGACGCTGGGGGACACCAAGGAAGGCACGTTCGCCATCCGCATGGCGGAATCGATGCGGAACAAGCAGCCAAAGAACCAACCCGGGCTGGGTCACCTCACCAGTTCTCGTGGGCACAAGGATGGCGAAGTCTGGGGAAAACGCGCCGAATGGGTGGACTACACCGGGCCTGTTAACGGTAAAACCTACGGAATCGCCATTTTCGATCATCCCCAGAACCCCCGTTACCCCACGTGGTGGCACGCCCGCGATTATGGCCTGTTTGCTGCGAACCCATTCGGTGTGCACGATTTTGAGAAAAGTGCGAAGGGCACGGGCGACCTGAAGATCCCGGCCCGCGGTTCCATCACGTTCCGCTATCGCGTCCTGCTGCATCCCGGAGACACGGCCTCGGCAGGAATCGCGGCTCGCTTTGACGAGTTCGTGCGCGCCATAAAGGTAAAGCCATGAAAAAGCTTCTCTTCCTCCCGCTGGTCGCACTGATCGCCGCCGGTTGCGCCTCCTCTCCCCTGGGTCTCGGTGTCGGTACCGGCATCTCCACCGGGCGTGTCTATGCCGCCGGCCAGAAGGCCGTCCTCGAAGCCGATCGCACCGCGGCCCCCGATTGCAAGGACCGCAAGGTGACCAACACCGAGGTGGTCACGGCCCCGAAGGTCATTGCCACGCCTTACGACCAGGCCTACACCCACAGCCTGCCTGACACTTCAAAGGCCACCTCCTCCCCGAGCATTCCGCTGCGTCGCAGCGAGACCACGCACTCCGAGTACACTGAACGCTGGACCGTTTCCCGCTGTGGGGAACGCGCCCACTATCTCGTCACCTTCCGTCCCAACGGCGAAGTCCAGGTCGTTGCGGACAAGTAAACCCCATCCAGTTCCACCCACGTCATGAATCGTCGACAGTTCCTCGCCGCCAGTTCGATCGCAGCGGCCGGCCTGGCCCTTCCGGGCTCGGCACTCGCCCGCCAGGCCGCCCGCTCCCGCGTCATCGGACCCAACGATACGATCCGCGTTGCCATCGTCGGCTTCAACAGCCGCGGCAAGGACCACATCGAAGGATTCCGGAAGCTCGCTGGCGTCAAGATCGTGGCCTTGTGCGACGTCGACAAGAAGGTGCTCGAAACCGAAGCGAAGAAGTTCGCCGACCGCGGGGAACCGGTCGCCACCTTCACGGACGTGCGGAAGCTGCTCGAGCAGGCCGACATTGACTGCGTCTCCACGGCTACACCGAACCACTGGCACGCGTTGCTCTCCGTGTGGGCCTGTCAGGCTGGCAAGGATGTCTACGTCGAGAAGCCCGTTTCCCACAATGCCTGGGAAGGACGCCAGATCGTCGAGGCAGCCCGGAAGTACAACCGCATCGTCCAGACCGGCACCCAGAGCCGCTCGAACCCCGGCCTCCGCGAGGCCGTCGAATGGATCCACGCCGGCAACCTCGGCAAGATCACCCTCGCCCGCGGCCTCTGCTACAAGCCGCGCCAATCCATCGGCAAGGTCTCCGCGCCCAGCGCCATTCCCGACCACATCGATTACGACCTCTGGTGCGGCCCCGCCCCCACAACGCCGTTGATGCGCCAGAAGCTGCACTACGATTGGCACTGGCAGTTCGTCACCGGCAACGGCGACCTCGGGAACCAGGGCATCCACCAGATGGACATCGCGCGCTGGGTCCTGCGCGAAAAGACGCTCTCCCCGGCCGTGTTCAGCATCGGCGGCCGCTTCGCCTACTCGGACGATGGCGATACCCCCAATTCCCAGTTCGTCTACCACGCCTACAAGGCCGCGCCCCTGATCTTCGAGGTCCGCGGGTTGCCCCGCTCCAAGGAATTCCAAAAGGACGGCTGGGCCAAGAACATGCCCGACTACCGCGGCGCGCAGGTCGGCGTCGTCGTCGACTGTGAGGGCGGCCAGGTGGTCATCCCCTCGTACGACTCCGCCATCGCCTACGACAAGGCCGGCAAGGAAATCCGCCGGTGGAAGCAGGGGGCCGACCACTACGCCAACTTCATCGCCGCCGTGCGGAGCCGGAAGGCCGCCGACCTCAACGCCGACATCGAGGAAGGTCACCTTTCCAGCGCCCTCTGCCATACCGGCAACATCAGCTATCTCCTCGGCGACAAGCTCCGCCCCGAAGCCATCCGCGAGCGCCTGAAGGGCGACGCCCCGGCCCTCGAAACCTTCGAGCGCCTTGCTTCGCACCTCGCCGAGAACGGCGTCGACCTCGCCACCACCCCTGCCGTCCTGGGGACCCATCTGAAGATGGATCCCAAGACCGAGAAGTTCACCAACTCCCGCGAAGCCAACATCCGCCTCAAGCGCGAGTACCGGAAGGGCTTCGAAGTTCCAGCGAAGGTGTGAGGCGGGATCTGCGAGATTGCCCCAAGGTTGGTTGATTTATGCGACCAACCTTGGGTTCAAGGGAGGCCTCATTTGCCCATTTGAATAACAACCCCGAGTAGGGGAGAGTTCCGTAATGAGCACGCTGCTGCATCGGATCACGATTGACCCTGAGGTCTGCCATGGCCGACCGGTGATTCGCGGACTCCGGTATCCCGTTGAAGCCATGCTCGAGTACCTTGCTGCGGGTGACTCCGTCGACGATCTGCTGAATGAGTTTCCGGACTTGGAGCGCGACGATCTCCTGGCATGCCTGGAGTTTGCCACTCAGTCCTTGAAACTGAGGAGCCAGCACCTCGTGCTCGCATGAAGTTCGCATCACGCTCTTCCAGAGGCACCTCCCAGCCATCCTTGATGCCCTGGAAGGGCACTCACTGGTGGAACTCGACCGTCAGTCGGTAAAGGGCGTGGCCTGAATGAACTAGCGACGGAACGACGGGCGCAAGCCCACGTGCCCATCGTTGCGAGAACCGTTTCCGGAGGACCGATTGGCACGCCACTTTCCTGGGCTTTTCGTTTGCGTGGCCGCTGTGGCGGCCACCCCTTCAATCCACCACTAATTGGTAGAACCGGGTGGTGGCGGTGGAGGGCTCGACGAAGCGCACCTCGCGGGCGATTCCCGCGGGGATGGTCCCCACCTCCTGCCACGCGCCGGAGTCGAGGCTTTCGCGGGCGCGCACCCGATAGGCCACACCGGCGGAGGCGTTGAAGCGGAATCCGGCCTCCCCTGATTCGAGAAGCCCCACGAGCACCGGCGGCACCGCTGGAGCCAGTACCGTCCACGTGACCGTGTCGGACCGCGCGAACTGGCCATCGGCCACCGACAGTTGCAGGACATAGGTTCCCGCCGCGGAGAACGCGGCCTGAGGGGTAAGCGTGTCTCCGCCCGTGAAGGTCACGCTCCCGGGACCACTGACGCGCGTCCAGGCGAAGGCGGGAACACCGGGCGTCGCCGGCAATCCGTCATCGGTGAACGTCCCGCGAAGCACCGCCGTCGCCGGCAACGTCAGCTGGCCGTTTGTTCCCGCATCGACCACCGGAGCCTGGTTGGATTCCTGGACCGTACCCGAAAGCGCGAAGTCCAGTCCAAGGTCCGAACTGCCGGCATTGACCTGATGGACCTCGATCGCGATCACGTTCTCGCCGTTCACCAGCAACGAGGCCGGGATCTCGCGAACCACCGGTGTCGTCTCGTCCGCACCGCCAATCACTTCGCTGGCAAACGTGGTGAAACCGATGTCGCCCTCAGGCATCGAGACCCGAAAGACCTCCTGGCCGTTCAAGTACACCACAGCTCCGTCGTCACGAATGACGGACGCCGTCAATCGCGTCACCGACGCCGCATCCGTGACGGTGAATCGGTGACGGAAATAGGCGGTGCGGATGCGGTTGTTGGAAGGCCCGCCATTGATCGTGGTCACCTCCCCATCGCCGCCGTAGCCCAGGCGCGCTCGTCCGGAGCTCCACGCGGCATCGTTGAAGGTCCGCGCCCGCCACGCCGTGCCCTGGTCCTGATTCTGGTCGAAGTATCTCCAGGTGGATCCGAACGGAATCAGCGTCGCATCGCTGCCTGGGCGCATCACCGTCAATTGCACCTGATCGGACACCTCCCGTTCGCCATCCGAAGCCGACATGCGAAGCACGTAGATCCCGGCACCGGGCAGTTCCACGACATCGTTGCTCAGCACCCCGCTGCGGAAGACCACGCCGCGCGGGCCGGCGACCTGCGTCCATCGGAACGTCACCGGGCTGCCCTCAGGAAGACCGTCGTCGATGGCGGCCCCAGCCAACGTCACCGGCAGCGGAAAGCTTCGGCTGCTCAACTCGCGATCGGGACCGGCCTCGACCCGGGGCGCACGATTCCCTGTGGCAGCAGCGCCGGGCGAAGGTCCGGAGAGTGCCGCCCGCCACGAAGCGGGATCATCCCCGAACGGCGTCGGGAAGCGCCGCTCCAGCGAAACTCCCCCGAACGCCGCCGCGGTCGGCCACGGTTCCCGATCGTTGTACCGGACGGCGTCCACCGCCACGTACGGCACCTCGATGCTCACCACGCTGTTGTTCGTCACGAGGTTCGGCCGATCCGGCATCAACAGCTCCAACCGCTCGCCGTTCCGTTGCAACTGCCCCGGTGTCGGCCCAAACACCGGGACCGATTCCGGGAGCCCATTGCGTTGTCGGAACAGCGTCGGATCCGACTCCGTCACCACCGCGAATCCACCGGGTGGCAACCGCACGCCTGTCGGGAAGGCAAAGTCGAGGCCAGCGATGCGCCACGTGTTCGACGGGTTCTCCGGATCGAAGAGCACCTGTTCAACATCCGAACGGTTCCACACCTCGACGAACGGCACCTCGCCTGGTAGCGGAGCAAAGTACACCTCCTGCAGAACCACCGGGCTCAGACG